>CAZUUP010000433.1:0-5394 GCA_964623105.1 uncultured Akkermansia sp. | reverse complement strand
CGCATAGGCGAAGCGTCGGAAGCCTCTCGCGGGTTGTCAACCGCGGATCACGGGACGGGCCATAGAGCAAAATAGCCCGACTTCCGTCACCGGAGATGCGTTTCGACTTTCTCGACAGGACAGCCCGCGGATTTTCCAAGAATTCCGGGGTTCCCAGTCACCACAATCCCACCGAACCGGCATCATCTCGGACTCCCGCCATCGCCTCCCAGCCACCGTCAAATCACGCCTTCCCCTATCGCAACTTCCCTGACTCGCTCCCCCCCCCCAACCCCTCCTCAGCCGCCTCCCCCAACACGCCCACCCTCCTCGCCACCCCACCCGCCGTCGTGCAATATGGCGGCATCACAACCACCACACTCCCAATCGGCCGCGTCAATACCCCGCGCCGCGCCATCGCCTCACACACGCGGATGCCTACCCGCTCCGTCAACGCGAACGCCTCACGCGTGCGCCAGTCCCGCACCAACTCCACGCCCGCCACCAAACCCACCTGCCGGATATCCCCTACATTTCTCAACCTCCACAAGCTCGTCAGCGCCACCCGCAACTCCCCCTCCAACTCCCCGCGCCGCCGCACTGATTCCGGTTCCGCCAGCAAGTCCAGGCTAGCATTCGCCGCCGCCGCACCGAGCTGATTCCCCGTAAAGCTGTGCCCGTGGAAAAACGTCTTGAACTCGGCATACTCACCGAGAAACGCGTCAAACACTTCCTGCGTCACCAATGTTGCCGCCATCGGCAGATACCCGCCCGTCAGCCCCTTGGCCAGCACCAGATAATCCGGCCGTATCCCCTCATGCGCGCAGGCAAACAACTCACCGCCACCGCCCGCACCCGTCCGCCCAAAGCCCGTCATCACCTCATCCGCGATCAGTTGCGCACCGTTCCCGCGCACAATCTCCGCCACCTTTCGCAACCAACCCGCCGGCTGCGGAATCATCCCCGCCGCACCCTGCATCAACGGCTCCACCACCATCGCCGCATAACCCGCACCCACGCCATCATTCACCCCCCGATTTTTACGCCGCGCAAACGCCTTCTCCACCTTCCCCACACACTCCCAGCTGCACTTCCGATACTCCCGCGCATCCGCCCGCTCCGCCTTCGCTCGATTGAACGGGCAACGGTAACAATACGGCGCCATCACTGCATCCGTCTTGAAGAGCATCCCCGCGTACGCCTTGTGAAACAGATCGATGTGCCCCACGCTCACCGCTCCCACCGTGTCCCCATGATACGCCCCACCCAGCGATAGAAAGCGCGGCTTCGCGCTCCGTCCCGTCCGTCGCGCGAATTCGTACGCCAGCTTCAGCGCAACCTCCATCGCCGTCGAGCCGTCATCCGACAGAAAAACCTTCGCCAGCCTCGGCTGTCGGCGCAGCCGCAAACGATTCGCCGCCCCCACCAACTTCTCCGCCAGCAAACCCGCCGGTTCATTCGCCAAACCCAGCGCCGACGTGTGCGCCACCTTCCCCAATTGGGCTTTCACCGCCCGGTCCATCGCCGGATGCCGGTGCCCGTGCAAATTCGTCCAGATCGACGCATTGGCATCCAGATACCGCCGCCCATGCGCATCCTCCAATTCCGCCCCCTCGCCCCGCACGATCACAATTGGCTCCCGCTTCAGCCAGTCCCGCATCTGCGTGAACGGATGCCAGAGAAAACGCTGATCAAGCCGGGCGAGCGGGTGCATGGAAAAAGGGAGCAAAACCAGCAGTCATCAAAACACAGTGCCGTGTCTATGCCTGAAATCTCGCTTCGAGAACAGTCGTTTCACCATCAATCTGCCGCAAGAACGCGGTGCCGTTGCACCCTCAAGCCACGGCATTCCGGCAATTTCCTGGGCCACTTCGCGCTCAACGGAATCCCCGATGCACCAACGTCCAGGAGCTGTTTACTTGCGGACCTACACGCCGACCTGCGAACTACCGGCTACTGCGTTGCCCGTTCCCCCTTAAATGAGCCCATCACTCGCGCTAGGCGAAGCTCTTTCCAAAAACCACAGCGCAGAATCCCGCCTGCTCACTCTCACCCGGCAAAAGCGAGCTTTTCTACAAATCCCCCCCATCGCGCAACGTCGGGGAAGACCAAGGAAACTTCCAAACAAAAGCGGCGACGGTCGCCCGTCGCCGCTTGATGATTTACGGTGCGCTTACGACGACGCGCCCGGCTTCGCATCAGCCGCCCTTCAAAGTCGTACGCCCTGCTGCCTTGGCTTTCGCCCACCGTGCCTTGGCAATCGCCGCGATTCGCTTGCGAGCCGCAGCGCTCATCTTGCGTCGGGGCTTTTTGCCGGCGGGCGCCGCGGCAGCAGCGGAAGACGCAGCCGCTGGTGGACGACCCGGACCCCGTCGGACCTTACCACCTAGAATTTCGGTGATTTGGGCTTCCAGTGCCTCAATTTTTTCACGCAGCGCAATCACTTGCTTCAACTGCTGAACGGATACCTGACTTAGAATTTCATTGCTCATAGGAGGGAGAACTCTAGTCAGCGCTATCGCTAGAGTCAATCCCTATTGCTGGCAACTAATTCATCGATACGAATGTCGCCACCGATCAATCCAGCGCCAGTGTGGTGTACCATCCATTTACCGACTGCTATTCATCTCCGCCATCATTTGTCTGTCGTCCATCGACCAGGCAGCCTCTCATCGGGCGCAACTATTAGTCCCACTGCCCCCACCACTCCCTGAATCCTTCCCGCCGTCGCACCCGCTTTACCCGCCCGCCATCGTGCCAGAATACTCCGGCCAACCCATGCGAAAACCGCGTTTCCCATGGCAGGTGGTAGGCACCCGCATCTGCCCAGATCAGCGTATCCCCTGGCCGCAGCGAACGCGGCATAGGACGTCGTGCCAGTTGATCAAACGCCATACACGTCGGTCCGTTGACAGTGGTCGGCACCAGCGCTCCGGATCTCGCGGGCAGCACATACAGATCATGTTCCTCCCACTGCGAAACCAACGCATTCGTCGTTCGTCCACCGTCGCAAATCACGTTTCGCATTCCGCGCCGTTCCTTCACGTCCAGCACCCGCACCACCAGCACTCCGGTTCGCGCCCCCAACCACCGCCCATTTTCCAACCAAATCTCCTCCATCCCCGGAAAAAGGTCCGGCACAGCAGCCAGTGCCTGCCTCATTCCTTCCAGGCTGAAGTCCGCATCAACCGCCACACCATCCCGGCGCCGCACCCCCGGCGGGGGAAATCCCCCGCCACAATCCACAAACCGCGGTGCGAATCCAGTTTCCCGGCAGATACCCGCCACTTCCGCCAGAGCCCGTTCATAAATCGCCGGCGCCGCCACGTTCGTCCGCAGATGAAAGTGTGCCGTCTCCAACCGGACTCCCGCCCGTCGCAACCGCCGGACCGCTACCCGCGCCTCATCGGGCGCGAAGCCAAACTGCGTCGGCAATCCCGGCACCTCCGGATCGAATTCCTCAGTCGTCAGAAATCGCAATCCCACCGACCAACCGTCCCGCCTCGCCTGCGCCGTCAGCGCCCGCACCTCGGTCGCCGAATCAAAATTCACCCGCAATCCGCGCACCGCATGGCGCGGCAGCCAGTGGTGCTTGGCCGGTCCATTCACGAGGATGCGCTCCGGCGCGAAGCCCTCTGCCAACGCCGCCTGCAACTCAAATTCGCTCACCACTTCGATATCCCCAATCTCCCGCCGCCACCATCGCAACAGCGGCCGCAACGGCTGGGTCTTGGTGGACAGCCAGTGGCGCACCGGCAGTCCCGAAAACGCCACGGCCAATTCACCCAGGCCCGCTCGCATCGGCTCGCTCGAAAACAAATAGAATGGCGTCGGCTCACGCGCTGCCAGGGGCGCAGCCACGGAGCGCCAGAAACTCCAACTTGATCCTGCCGGCCTTGATGGCGTGTTCATCTTCCAAACATCGATATTTGCTCCCCGCAGTCCCGCTCTGCCCAGGATCAAGCGCTGCGCCCGTCGCCCCACCTGCACGCAGGCAAACCCCTCGTGCGACGCAACGACGCCCACGGCTCCTGCTCCCCGACATCCACCGGATCCGGATCCCCGGCTAATTCGTCCGCCAGCCTCGCAGGCGAAAGGATGGCCAGAAACACCAGCGGTTCGCGGTATGGATTATAGGTGCCATGGATCGTTCCCGCCGGAATGTGCGCCACATCGCCCGCACTCAGGATGCGGTGGTCATCGCTCACCCACTGTTCCGCCCGCCCGTGGACCACGTAGATGATTTCCTCCCGATGCGGATGGAAATGAAACGGATGACAACTCCCCGCGGCCATGTTGGCGCGCACCAGGAGCAATTTCTCAGCCGCCACCATTTCTGGCCGGCACAACCATTCGTTGTTCGTCCATGCGTTGCTCTCGCGCATGGCATCCGCGATCTGCACAAATCGCCGCAATTCAGGTTTCATGAAATTGGTAGCTGCCTCGACTAGGTGTCCCAAGTTCGACCCCACACTTCAATCCGGAAACGTCCAACCCCGGTTTCTGAGAACCGATATTGCCAGGCCAACGGGAGCGTGCCCCTGCCATAATTCCACCAAGTCTGCACACGAATCCATGGCTCCAGCCAGTTACGCTTCCCCTCCGGTATCCCCCTCGCTCCGTCGCAAAACCGCGCTGTCTAATCTTGCCCCCGCTCCGCCGAGGCCCTATATCCTCCGGCGTCGTTTGACTTGGTAAATTTGAAATCGTTGAAAAGCTCCTATGGCCTACACCACCTGCACCGTTCCTCCGGGCGAAAAGATCACCATCGCCGCCGGCTCCCTCAAGGTTCCCAACAACCCCATCGTCCCCTTCATCCGCGGCGACGGCACCGGTCCGGACATCTGGGCCGCCAGCGTTCGCGTCTTTGATGCCGCCGTCGCAAAAGCCTACGGTGGCCAGCGCAAGATCTCGTGGTTCGAGGTGTTCGCCGGGGAGGAAAGCTTCAAACGCTTCAACAACTGGCTGCCCGACGACACCGTCGAGGCGTTCAAGGAATTTCTCGTGGGCATCAAGGGCCCCCTGACCACGCCCGTCGGCGGCGGCATTCGTTCGCTCAACGTCGCCCTCCGCCAGATGCTCGACCTCTACGTCTGCCTGCGCCCGGTCCAGTATTTCAGCGGCGTCCCCAGTCCCGTGAAACGCCCCGAACTCGTGGACATGACCATCTTCCGCGAGAACACCGAGGACATTTACGCCGGGATTGAATTCGCCGGCGGCACCCCCGAGGCGCAAAAGGTCCTCGATTTTCTGGCCAAGGAATTTCCCAAGGATTTCAAAAAAATCCGGTTTGGCACCCAGCAGGCGGGAATCGACTACATGAAGCTCGCCGCCCCCGACCACACCCCCAAGAGCGCCGAGGTCTGTGTCGGCGTCGGCATCAAACCCGTCTCCGCGATGGGCACCATCCGCCTC
>CAZUUP010000432.1:0-5403 GCA_964623105.1 uncultured Akkermansia sp. | reverse complement strand
AAGCGGAGTTCGTCGATGTGGTCGATGATCTCGCGCAGGTTGTAGCCGCTCTGGATGCGGTTCTTTATCTCGCCGAAGATTTCGCCGATCTTGTATTCGATGGTGTTCGGGCCGGTGGCCTTGGCCTTGAAGCCATGCAGGTAGGGGAAGAGCTTGCCGTTGACGAACTGGATGAGGTCGTCGCCGGTGAGGGCGGTGTTGTGGTCGATCTTGCCATCCTTGCCCTTGGGCGCGGCCCACGATTCCCAGCGGTAGGGCTGGTCGAGGATGTGGCTGTATTTCTTGCCGTCGAGGGCGGCTTCGGTGGCCTTGTCGTGTTCGAGGGCGTCGAGGTATTTCAGGAACAGCAGCCAGGAGGTCTGCTCGGTGTAATCGAGTTCGCTGGTGCAGCCGGCGTCTTTCCAGAGGACGTCGTCGATGTTTTTGAAGGCTTGTTCAAACATGGGGAAGTTCACAGGAACCACTTGTTTTCCGCGACTGCGTTCGGCAGTCCGTCGCTGATTGAAGCTTTCGTCATCTTGCGCCCTCGCGGTATTTCGCAATCGCATGGCGCAGGGAGGGAAAGGCCAGTTCGTCCAATGCGATCACGTCCGGCTGCATCCAGACCACGCTCTCCACTTCATCCAGCGCCACCGCGGACTGCGTCGCTTCCACCCGGGCGGTGAAATAGAAATCCAGCACGCCGTACGTCACCCCGCGGTAGGTGTATGGATTGGGATGACTGAGGAAATACTCCAACCCGTCGAGTCGCAGACCCACTTCCTCGCCTGCCTCCCGCCGGAGCGCGTCCTCGGCGGTCTCGCCGAAATCCACGAAGCCCCCCGGCACGCCCAATTTTCCCTTCGCGGGCTCCTTGGCGCGACGCAGCAGCAGGATCGCCCCGTCGGGACGCCGGATGATGCCCGCCACGCCGACAACGGGGTTGAAGAACAGCGTGAAATCGCAACTCCCGCAGCGGAACGGAACCGAACCCCCATCACCGGCCGTCGCGACACCACAACGCGGACAGTGCCGGATCAATTCCCACGGTTTCACAATCCGCCTACGCCGCCTTCTGCGCCGCGCGTTGCGCGAGCGCGTGCAGCGTGCTCTCGAAGATCAGGCGCCCATCGGTCGAGCCGAGGAGCGATTCGCTGGCGCGGTCCGGATGCGGCATGAGACCGGCGACATTCCGGGTGGCATTACAAATGCCCGCGATGTTTAGCAGCGAACCATTGGGATTGGCGGACTCCGTGAGTTCGCCGGCTTGATCACAGTATTGCCAGAGAATCTGGTCACGGGCCTGCAACCCGGCCAGCGTCTCCGCATCGGCAAAGTAGCAGCCTTCGCCGTGCGCGATCGGGATGCGCAGAATCTTCCCCGCGGGAATCTGGCTCGTAAACGCCGACTGGCGCGAAGCCGTCTTCAGGAAAACCTGCTCGCAGTGAAATTGCAGGTCGCGATTACGCACCAGGGCGCCCGGCAGCAAGCCCGCTTCACAGAGAATTTGAAAACCGTTGCAGATGCCCAATACCAGGCCGCCATTGTCGGCAAACTGCTTCACCGCCTGCATCACCGGGCTGAAACGCGCGATGGCCCCGCACCGCAGGTAGTCGCCATAGCTGAAACCACCCGGAACAATCACGGCATCCGCGGCTCCGAGCGACGTGTCCTTGTGCCAGACCAACCCGGCGGTGTGTCCCAGGACACGGACGCCGTGAACGCAATCTTGGTCGCAGTTCGAGGCGGGAAATTGAAGGACGGCAAAATGCATGGCGTGGCCCCCGGTCAGTCGGCGATTTCCAGTTTGTAATCCTCGATCACGGGATTGCTCAGAAACCGGTGGCACGCAGTGTCGAGCGCCTTGCGGGCGGCCTCGCGATCCGTGCCGGGCGCAAGGTCGATCTCGATGTACTTGCCCACATGGACTCCGGCAACGCCGGTGTAGCCCATGTGTTCGAGGGCGCTCTGCACAGTCTTGCCCTGCGGATCGAGCACGGCTTTTTTCGGGGTGATGACGATCTTTGCTTTCATCGGGATGGCGGCGTGACGCCGCGAATTGCGGAAGATGTTGGGGAACGGCCTTGCCCTATGCTAGCTTTTTTTCCGCGCGCCGATGCCAAGCCGTTTCACAGCCGTTAATTCCGCGGCCGATTTCCCCTCCGGAAATCCGACGTCCGCATTCTGCCAAATCAGGACGGGCGTCGCCCGCGCCGCTACCTTCAGCCTGCTGCTGTTCGTTTCGCTGTTCGCCGCCGAACCCGCGGCCAACGCACATCGCACCACGGACAGTTATCTCGCCCTCACCGTCACCAACGGGACCGTGGGCGGCAAATGGGACATCGGCATCGCCGATCTCGCGCCCGTCGTCGGCCTGAAGCCGCCGGCCGGCGCCTTTCTCTCCGCGGCGGACATCCAGGCCTGCCTCGAACGCGCTGCCGCCTACGCCCTCCCGCGCCTGACGATCGCCGCCCACGGTCGGTCCGGTGTGCTGCGCATCACTGAAACCAAGCTCGAACATCACACGGACGGCGTCTTCGCCGCGCTCAGTTTCACCATCGAAGACATCCGTCACCCGCACGAGTTGGAAATCGCCTATCGCCTGTTTTTCGACGAGGATCCGCTGCACCGGGGGTTGATGTTGCTTGAGGATGGCGGACAAAGTCAGACGGCTGTCTTCACCCTCGAAACGCCGCGCCAGACATTCCAACTGACCAACATCAACCGCCTCCGCGAGTTCGGAATGTTCTTTCAGGAAGGGGTCAGCCACATCTGGGGCGGCTACGATCATGTCCTGTTCCTGCTCGCGCTCCTGCTTCCCGCCGTTTTGCGTCGCACCAGTCTCCAGTGGGAAGGCGTGGAACACTTTCGCCCCGCCCTGCTCAACGTGGTAAAGGTTGTCACAGCCTTCACCATCGCCCACTCGATCACCCTGTCGCTGGCCGCCTTCCAATGGGTGAACCTTCCGTCCCGCTGGGTCGAATCAGTCATCGCCGCGTCCGTGATCCTCGCCGCCGCCAACAACCTTCGCCCGGTCTTTCGTGGCCGCGAATGGAGCGTCGCTTTCGCCTTCGGCCTGCTGCATGGCCTCGGTTTTGCCAGCGCCCTCGGCGAACTCGGTCTGCGCACCCAGCAACTCTGGCTCACGCTGGCGGCGTTCAATCTCGGAGTCGAGGGCGGCCAGTTGGTGATCGTGACAGCCTTTCTGCCGGTAGCTTATCGCATGCGGGCCACTCCCTTTTACCAACGGGGAATTCTCACCGCCGGTTCCACCGGCATCGCGCTCATCGCGCTCGGATGGCTGGTGGAACGCCTGTTCGCGATCCGCCTGTTCTCGGGTTGAAAACCCGCCCGCCCCCGCTGCGACCAGCTATTCGCCGGGCAGCGCCTGCGCGGACAACTGCCGCTTGGCCACCCATACCCGCTCCATGCGCTCCCGTTGCTCCATATACTCCGGCAGCGTAATACGGTTCAAGTAGGCCCTCGCCTGCCCCAGCTTCCCCGCCGATATCGCAAACCGCGCACACCCCACCAGCGCCTCCTGTTTCTCGCCCTCGGTACTCGCCAGGCTCAATGCCGCATCCCACGCCTTCAGGCCATCAGCAACCGGAACCGGGCGGATGAGGAAGAAACACTCGGCATAACGCCGGGCAATGGTGAAACTTGCCGGCGCCAGTTGCAGCGCCCGGCGATAGGTCGCCAGCGATCGCTGCACCATGTCCGCGTCGCTCAGCTTGTAAAAATTCGCCGCTTCCGGCCGGAACATGAACTGCACCGTTGCCAGTTCCTCCACCACTTCGGCGGACACCTTCGGCAACGCCGCCGCCTTCTCGTAACATTCCAACATCCGGCGCACCGCACCCTGATTGTTGTAATACACCGCCAGACTGTGCCACGCCTCGGGCGAGTCCGGATTCTCACTCCGCAATGCCTCCCACTCCAGCACCGCCGCGATTTTCTCGGTCATGACGCGACTGAACCGCGCAAACTCCTCGGCCGCCGTCTCGTCAGCGGGGTTATCCGCCAAAAACTTCTCCCACGCGAGCTTGACCCGCGAAAAGCGGTGACCGCACCGGCAACTCAATTCAAACGGCAGCTTGTGCTTGAGGAGTCCTTCCCGCGCCGGGACCCCGGAAAGCCACTCGTCGCACTTCACCTCCGCTTCCCTTCCCAACCACACCAGATCATCCAAATCCAGCAGCTTCCCGCCAAACACCACGGTCGGCGTCGTCGGACGGGCACCCAGCGAGACCGGGGCGAGCGATTGCTCCAGCATCAACACCGGCGCCGTGAGGTAGAAACCCAGCACCCCAATCCCGCCCAGCACCCCGGCCAGGCTCATTGACCCAAAACTCGCGCGGCGGAGCCTCAACTCGCTCACCTTTTTACGCCGGAACAACTTTTCAAACATGAAGTAATGCTGACGCCCAGCCCGTTGGAATTGTTCGATACCTTCCCCACCTTCCATCGGCCGAAGCGGTATAACCTTGAGCAACGACGACCGATGCCCGCTCAGTTGACCGGCACCGGCAACGCCCCCTTGCCCGTCTGCCCGGCCTTCTTCTCACGTGCCTCCAGATCTCGCAACACCCGCACCCGCACCGGCTCGTTGAACGCATTGGTAATCACCGCCAGATGATGCCGCGCCTCCTCGAACAACCCCTCCCGCATCTTGAATCGCGCCAGGTGCAGATGCGCATTCTCGCGCTGGATCACATTCGGCGCTATCGCCAGCACATAATTCCACGCCACCACCGCCTCCGCCGGCCGGGCCGGACGGATGGTGTAGTAGCATTGCGCCACATCCAGCGCCAATTCGTAATTGTCCGGCTCCAGTTCGAGCGCCTTCCGATACAACTGCATCGCCCGGTCAAAGACCTCCTCGTCCGTCTGCTGGAAATGCTCCCGCGCATCCTTGCGAAACAAAAACACCGTCGTCGCGTAATTCTGGTAGTAGGTCGCCTCCCGCGGCGCCAGCTCCACCGCCTTCGCATAATACTCGAACGCCTTCTTCACCGGGCCCCGGTGCCCGAAGAAATTCGCCAAATTGTTCCACACCTCGGCATTCGCCGGGTTCGCCGCCCGCGCCCGCTCCCACTCCGCTTTGGCCGCCACCTCGTCCCCGCCCTCGTTCAAAAAATTTCCAAACGCCACTCGCGCCCGCACATGTCCCGGATGCCGCCCCAGAAAAGCCTCATACGCCCTCCGCACCTCCGCCAATCGTTCGTCGATTCGCCGCCGCAACTGCACCCCTCCCGCCCCGGGCTCCCTCCCCCACCCTTCGACCTCCGCCAACGCCAGTCCGTCCGCCGCCAGCAACTGCCGAAACTCCACCTCCACCGCATCCAGCACCACCACGTTGGTCCCCGCCAGAGCCCGCCCACCCGCCACACCGCTCGCCAACTCGGCGCGAACCGTTTCCGC
>CAZUUP010000431.1:0-5413 GCA_964623105.1 uncultured Akkermansia sp. | reverse complement strand
GACGAGCCGGAGCGCTGGCGGCGCTACATCGTGGATTCGCTCATCGAGACCACGATTTCCCGTGACATCCTGCTCCTCAATCGCGTGGACAAGCCCGCGTTGCTGCGACAAGTGTTTCATCTTGGCTGCACGTATTCGGGCCAAATTCTTTCCTACCAGAAAATGCTGGGCCAGCTCACGGATGCGGGCAATACCGTCACGCTGGCGCACTATCTGGAATTGCTGCAAGGCGCGGGCATGGTCGGAGGCCTTTCCAAGTATGCCCACGGCCTGGTGCGCCAGCGCGGGTCGAGTCCGAAACTGCAGGTGCTCAACACCGCCTTGATGACCGCGCAGGACAGCCGGAGCGCCGAGGAAGCCCGGCAGGACGGCAATCATTGGGGGCGGTTGGTCGAGTCGTGCGTGGGTGCACATCTGCTCAACACCAGCTTTGGCACGAACATCGAATTGACGTATTGGCGGGAGCGAAATCATGAGGTTGATTTCATTCTGCGGCAGGGCAGGACCACCGTGGCGATTGAAGTGAAGAGCGGACGCCGGGCGGAAGCACTGCCGGGAATGGAGGCTTTTGCCAAGCAGTTCAAACCGAAGCGCAAACTACTCGTGGGGGGGCAGGGCATTGAACTGGCCGAGTTCCTTACGAAGCCGGCCGCCTACTGGCTGCAATAGCACCGAGCCTTCGGTTGGCAGACGGTCCGGCCCAGCCTCTGCCCGTTGGCATGATGAAGGCGCAGCGTAAGGCGAAACCGCTGAGGAATGTCTTGAGATAATGTGCGGCTGGCGAACGCCGGCGTCAGCCAGGAGATCCGCGTCAATTTCACCGACCACTCCTCCAACGCGATGGACGACCGCTACACCAAGCTGGACCGGAAGCCGTTGGGTGAGGCGATCGAGAAGCTGCCGAAGCTGGATGAGTCGTGAGGTCTGGCTTGGGAGGCAAATGCATCGGGGAGAACCCGCGGAAACCGTCAACGCCCCGCCCCGGTGTTCTACGTCGGGGTTGCTGAGAATTTGCCGTTGGGAGGATCGGCCGGCAACTGGATTGTCTGGCAGCATCCACGCATCCAAAAAGCACCGGGGAGCCGCCCGGAGAACTTGCCTGCGGAAGCACTCAAACTGGCTTGAGAATAAATGCAGCGGCCTTGACACTCCTCACGTGACCAGGCGCAACGAGCAAAAAACCGCCCAACCAGCCGTCGTCAAAGGAAGGAAACTGGTCCTCGCCGGCCAGACCGTTCATGCAGCAGCCACCGACCAGCCAGACGAACCCGCTGAACACCAACGGGCTGATGTCGAGCTCGTGGCCAAATTTCAGGAGTGGCTGGACAAACAGCGGGTCAAGGCGGACCAGCAGGAGTTCAACAATCCACCGGACGGCATTGTCAGAAGTTTTCCGAAAGTGCAACAGCCCAACCCCACGGAGAAGGATTTGGCAAGGGAGCTGTGGTGGTGGCGGCAGGTGGAAACAACATCCGATGCCACCCCCGTTCCGTTCTTGCCGGAAATCCAGCTCTCCCAATACCGGGACTATTTCGAATGGAGCGCCTACCACTACGAGCTGCGGGTGGGCGGCAAGCTTGTTTGGCACTCCGGCATCACCCGTCGATGTGGTCGAATGTCCTTGGGGGCATTGCGCGCAATCCGCTTCGGCAGTTTCCATTCGCCTGCTTCTTTGCGGGGCGGTAAGCTTGCCTCATGTCCAGTCCGCCGGAAATCGTCATTTACCAGTTCAGCCGGTCAAAGGTGGAGCGGGGTGATTTCCGCCATTTCCTCAGCCTGTACGGTTTGGAGCAGCTTCCCACCGGAAGGAAGCTGCGCCAGATGATGGGGGCGTTTGAGTTTTGTGTGGCGGGTTATGACGATGATCCGCGCGAGATTCACAGCATCCCAGAAGTTCGCCGGTTTTACGCGGCCTTTCACGATGCCTGGCCGTACTGGTTGTACTTCTGCAACCTTGAATCGGACACGCTCAAGACGATGATCCTGTGCTGCCTCCCCAACCTGACGGCGGTCAAGGTTGATGGCCGGGCGACGGTCGGGGTTCACTTCGATCCGCTGGAATTGGTGCGTTTCATCGGCCGGGATTTTCTTCCGATGAACCTGATCTGTGAGCGCGGGCAGATGTTCGAGCGCGGAATCTATGACCGGAGCCGCGCGGTGTTTGGGTATTTCGGTCTGCCGTATGATGCCGAACCGCCGCCTTGACGCGGGCGTGCGGCCCTTGGGGCTGCTCGGGCTGTTCGCGCGTTCAGTTCCAACTGTCGCGTGTCGTTAGCTCGCTGATCGGAAGTGACACGGTCCCGGTGCGACGCAATATTCTGTTTCGCAGCCCACCGATTGCGGCACCGAGAAGCCGGGATTTGGAGTTGATCCGGGAGTTAAAGTGCGACCGCTCGCCGGTGACCGCGACCGGACGCCAGGCGCCAAACGGTGAATCGATGGTGAAAACCGGTTCTTCAAACGGACCGCAAGGCGCGGACTCTCCGCCGATGATCCTGCCCCCGTCGGGGTTACAGAGAACAAACCTCTACCGGTTCATCATCCGGGCGACACCAATCCAGCGCGTGCTTGTCGTCGCCCGGCAGTTTTTGAGCGGATTTCGGGGAGGAGCTGGTGCGGCGCGAGTTTGCCATCCGCAATGCCGAGGATACGCTCTGGCGACGATGCACATGACAAAACTCTTTCTCGATCGCCGAAACCTCTGGCTGGTGGTGGGGCTGTTCTGGACGTTCAAGGTGGCGGCTCAACCAGCGGGGCCGCAACCTTGGTGGCCGGTCCAGCCGCGCCCGCTGCCCTTCCTGCATACGCTGTTCACCAGCGACATGGTTTTGCAGCGGGAAATGGCTGCTCCGATCTGGGGATGGGGGAAGCCGGGGGAGAAGGTGACGGTGGAAGTCGATGGCCGGTTGGTGGCGCAGACGGTGGCGGGAGCGGACGGGCGCTGGATGGTGAAGGTGGGGCCGTACGGAGCGGGCGGGCCACATACGGTGGCGGTTGCGGGCGCTGGGCGGCGGCAGGTGTTGACCAATGTTTTGTTTGGCGATGTGTGGCTCTGCACCGGGCAGTCGAACATGAATTGGCCGTTGCGTCTGGCGCGCAACGCAGAGGAGGAGGTGCGGCAGGCAACCAACACGAACATTCGATCGTTCACGGTGAATTTCTACTCGTCGTTTGCGCCAGAAGCGCTGCCTCCAGCGGCGCGGTGGGAGCCGTGCACGCCGGAATTCGCCAGGAATTTCACGGCGGTCGGTTATTTCTTCGCCCGCGAGATAGCCGAGCGGGTGAAAGTGCCGATCGGGCTTATCCACAGTTCGGCCGGGGCGACGGCGGCGGAGGCGTGGGTCAGCGCGGAAGCTTTGCGCCGGGACATGCCATTTGATTTCCGGGAACGGCTCGGAGAACTGGACCGGACCAATGCTTTCTTTGGGCCGGACTATGAGTTTTTTGGCGCCCTCGAAAAGTGGACGGCAACCGTGGATCCCGCGAGCGCGGCGAAGAAGTATTCCTCGGATCCGAATCTTGATACGAGCGACTGGGTGGACGTCGCCGTGCCGAAGCCTTGGGAGGAAACGGGGGTTGCGGAGCTGAAGGACTTCGACGGCCTGGTCTGGTTCCGCCACTTGGTGGACATCCCGGCGACCTGGAGCGGAAAGGATTTGATGCTTGGGCTGTCGGTCGTTCACGACGCGGATGTGGTCTGGTTCAACGGCTCGGTGATCGGCTCGAAGCAGTCGGCGGGAATCCGCAATTACGTCGTGGATGCGGCGCTCGTGAAGCCGGGCCGGAACCTGTTGGTCGCTGCGATTGTGAACGCCAAAGGTCCGGGAGGATTCTGCTCGCAGCCAAGCAACCTGAGTCTGCGACCGGTGGCAAATCCGGGTACCAATCAGGTCAGGATTGCGGGCACGTGGAAGGCAAAGCGGGCGGCGGCGATGAAAGAGATTGCGGCCCCTTTTCCAGTGCCGCGCGTGGGGAATTACAAGTCGATTTCATCGCTCTACAACGGGATGATTGCGCCGTTGCTGCCCTATGGGATCAAGGGCGCGTTATGGTATCAGGGAGAGGCGAACGGACCGTTCTGGCTGCAATATCGCCGGCTGTTGCCGGTGTTGATTGGCGACTGGCGGAATCGTTTTGAGTGCGGGGAATTCCCGTTCTTGATTGTCTCGCTTGCCAATTTGAACGCGGAGCAGACCCGGCCGGTCGAGCCGGGGTGGGCGGAGATCCGGGAATCCCAGTGGCGGACGGCGCGCAGCGTGCCCAACTGCGGACTGGCGATGACAATCGACATTGGCGATCCGAAGGACATCCATCCCCGCAACAAACAGGAGGTGGGACGGCGGCTGTCGCTGGTTGCGCGCAGGCTGGTTTACGGGGAGACGAATCTGGTGCATTCCGGACCCGAGTTTACCGAGATGAACATTGAACCGCCAAAGGGGGACAAGATTCGCCTGTACTTCAAGAATGTGGGCGGCGGATTGATGATCCGGCCGGGTGACAAGAAGCTTACGGGCTTCATCTGCGCGGGCTTCGACCGGAACTGGGCATGGGCGGACGCGGTGATCGAGGGCAACACGGTGGTCGTGTCGTCGCCGGACGTGCCGGAACCCAAATATGTCCGCTACGGGTGGGCGTGGAATCCGGTGGTGAATTTGTACAACAAGGAGGGATTGCCGGCGATCACGTTCCGGACGGATGAGTAAGGCGTGGTTGTGGCGATGGTGTGGTCGAGAAGTGGCGAAAGCCCGCACTATTTTGGCGACCGGGACATGCTGTTGTGCTGCGATTTTGAAGGGCGATCCGCGGCGGACGCGAAACAGGACCACTCCGTGATTGGCCGACGCTCAATCGGGATCCGAATAGTGGGCTTGACGTTGTCGAACTTGGGCGGTAACTCCCAGTTCATGTTTCAAAAGCCGCTGCCGTCTTCCCGGAACGAACGAGCGAGGAAAGCCGGCGGGTTCGTAGGCTCCCCGGCCTCGCGGGGCGGTTTCACGCTGATTGAATTGCTCGTGGTGATTGCAATCATCGGGATTCTGGCTTCGATGCTGCTGCCCGCGCTGGGACGCGCCAAACAGAAGGCGTACGACGCCAAGTGCCTCAACAACTCGAAGCAAATCGGATTGGCGATGCTGCTCTATGTGGAAGAGCAAAACCTGCGGTTCCCGCCCAGCCACAACATTCCCGCGCCACGTGGGCCAACGTGGACTGAGTGTCTCGTGCAGTACACGCAGACCCCGGCGATCTTTCGCTGTCCGGCGGTCATTAATGGCAGTTTGCGGTTTGGGAAGGAGCGAATCTGGTCGCCCGGTCCGCCAGCCCAGAATCCAAACAATTATGCGGTGAATTTCAACATTTCGCCGCGGGAGGCCACCCCGTTTTCGAGCGAGCGAGTCATGAAACCCGCCAGTAC
>CAZUUP010000430.1:0-5414 GCA_964623105.1 uncultured Akkermansia sp. | reverse complement strand
CGATACCGCGGACGGCGTTGGTGTTTGGGGGCTTCTTCCGGCAACATGGCGGGCGTGATTGACGCGCGGCGAGTTGTGATTCAACCGCGGGTGGCGGTCAATGCTCAACCGAAGTCTGGCGGACCGCCCGCGATTCCCCGCAGGCTGGGGGGCCGTCCCAGACACGGTCGGATTGCATTTGAGCTTCCGGGTGAACCATGGATGATTCCCCGGCTCTCTTTGGGAATTTGTGGTGTAAAAAATGACCTCCATGAAACTCGCCGCCCTGGCCGTCACGCTCGCCGTCTGCTCGTTCACCGTCTCGGCCGCCGCACCGCCGCCGCGCGACGCCGTCCCGTTCGAGGCGTCGGAATGGCCGGCAAATTTTCGCCTGCACGTCGAGTTCTCCGCGCCCGTCGGGGGTGCTGTGCGGATGGGGAAAGACTTCTTGGTGCCCCTCACCTCAGGTGCGGAACACGATCTGGCGGTGGAGCATCCCGCCAGCGGAGTCCCCGTGCTGCGAGTCTGGACGGCGGGCAAGCTGGTGCGCGGCCCGGAGGAGGTGCCGCAACTCGCTGCCGTAGCGGGAGCCGGGGATTTCCCCGATGCACGGGTTGACTTGGGCGCCGATTTCACCGCCGAGGTGAGGTTTTCAACCAAAGGGCAGGGCACCCTGTTCGCCAAGTGTCCGCCCGCCGGCAAATGGGCGCCAGCCGCCAAGGCGCTGTTCATCCGCGGGGGCCGGCTGGTTTACGACATCGGCTGGCTCGGGTCGATCAGCGGCGGCCCGAAGGTGGACGACGGGCGGCCCCACACGGCCATCGTCACGATGCGGGACGGAGCGACGCGCCTGTGGTTGGACGGTCGGATGATTGCGGAAAATGCGAAGCTGGCACGTCCGGATGTGGCGGGACACATCTTGCGGGTCGGCCGCGCGGCCAGCGATTTTGGCGGGGAACTGACCCAGGGCCAGGTCGCCGCCGTGCGGGTCTGGTCCCGCGCCTTGCCCGACCCGGAGATCGCCGGCCTGTTCAAAGACGGCGGAGCCACGGCCAATTCCCCGGATTTCGCCCACACCGCCGCCGGCGGCAGCCAGCGGCCCAAGATCGAACCGGCCGCGGGCGTCACCGTGAAATCCGCCTGGGTGCAGGCGCTCGAACGGACCGACCATCACGATCTGGTGACGGGCTGGAACGAGACCACGCTGGCTGAGGGCCGGGAGATTTACACCGCGCTGTGCGTCGTCTGCCACGGCACCAAGGAGACCCCGGGCTTCCTGCCGACCGCGCTGCGGTTTGCGGACGGCCAGTTCAAGAACGGCTCGGACCCGTACGCGATGTTCAACACGCTGACCAAAGGTTTTGGCCAGATGGTGCCGCAGGGCCAATACACGACCGCGCAGAAATACGCGGTGATCCAGTACATCCGGGAGACGTTTCTGCGTCCGCACAATCGCGGGCAACTGGTCGAACTGACCCCCGCCTATCTCGCGGGACTGCCCCGCGGGTTGGTGCGTGCTCCCGCGGAAGAGGCGGATCGCTCGGTGCCGCAATACCGGCGGATGGACCTTGGTCCGGCGCTCTTCTGGACCTTTCAGATCGCGCCCGGAAACATCGCCCAAAAGGGCATCGCCGTCCGTCTGGACGATGGGCCGGGCGGCGTGAGCAAAGGGCGCGCGTGGATGATCTACGATCACGACACCATGCGCGTGGCGGCGGCTACGACGGGCGATTTCGTGGACTGGAAAGGCATCGCCTTCGACGGGAGTCACGGCACGCACACGGGGCTCACGGGCGATCGGCATTTTGTAAATCCCGTCGGCCCCGGCTGGGCTTCGCTGCAGGGGAATTGGGACGACGACGCGCGCGTCCTCGGCAAAGACGGGCGGCGCTACGGCCCGCTGCCGCGCGACTGGGCGCGCTTCGAGGGCGTATATGAAAATGGAGGCCGCGTGGTCATTGCCGCAAATATCAATTTGACGCGGGTGCTCGAGTCGCCCGGTTGGATCGACTACGGCACCACGCCTGTTTTCACCCGCACCGTGAACGTGGAAAAAGACCCGCCGAGGAGGGAAGTCCTTCCGCCGCCTGTCCTCCGCGTCGCTCCCGACAGCGTGAATGTCTTCCTGCACGGCCAGGGCGAATTGAAGCGCGAGAACGGTTTCTGGATCGCCAAGTTGCCCTATGGCGCAAAGACGCGGCTCTTCATCTCGCGTGCCGACGCCGCATCGCTGGAGAGTCTCGCAAAAGCAGTCACGGCACCGCTCGACCTCGAGCCATTGACCAAAGGCGGGCCGCGGCAATGGACGCAGGAAGTCACCACCACTTCCGAGGCGGGCAAAGCCGACGGCGCCTTCATCGCCGACACCTTCCCGCTCCCGATCGACAATCCATGGCAAAGCTGGATGCGCCCCGGCGGCTTCGATTTCACGCCGGACGGAAAGGCCGCGATCGTCGCGATGTGGAATGGCGATGTGTGGCGCGTGGATGGAGTGATGGAGAAAGCTCCCGCGAAGCTGACCTGGCGGCGTATCGCGAGCGGACTCTTCCAACCGCTCGGCGTGAAGTTCCGCGGCAACGACCTGTTCATCACCTGCCGCGACCAACTCGCGCGACTCCGCGATCTGAATGGCGACGGCGAAACCGACTTCATCGAGTGCTTTAATGACGACGCGCAAGTCACCGAGCATTTCCACGAATTCGCGATGGGTTTGCAGACGGATGCGGCGGGCAATTTCTACTACGCAAAATCCGCCCGCCACGCCCTCGACTCCGTCGTCCCGCATCACGGCACGCTGCTCCGCGTCAGCGCCGATGGCACCCACACCGACATCCTCGCCACCGGTTTCCGCGCCGCGAATGGCGTGTGCCTCAATGCCGACGGCACCTTTTTTGTCACCGACCAGGAAGGTCACTGGACGCCGAAGAACCGCATCAACCGCGTCAAAGTCGGCGGCTTCTACGGCAACATGTTTGGCTA
Source organism: uncultured Akkermansia sp. (assembly GCA_964623105.1). Classification (GTDB taxonomy): domain Bacteria; phylum Verrucomicrobiota; class Verrucomicrobiia; order Limisphaerales; family BJHT01; genus BJHT01. Next base: position 2,456 of record CAZUUP010000430.1, on the reverse strand, counting down.
CAACAGCGTCACCAACACCGCCGATTCCGCGATGGAGCCCCCCATGGTATGGATCACGAACGCCAAGGATCGCAGTCCGGCGGAACTGGTCTGGATACCGAAAAACGCGTGGGGGACACTGGGCGGTTCGCTGCTGAATCTCAGCTACGGCACGGGCCGCGCCTTTCTCGTGCCGAACGAGGAGGTCGAAGGACAGTGGCAGGGCGCCGTGTGCGAACTGCCCATGCCCGCCTTTGCCACCGGCATCATGCGCGGACGCTTCTCCGCGGATGGCGCGCTCTACACCTGCGGCATGTTTGCGTGGGCGGGCAACGCCACCGCGCCCGGCGGCTTCCATCGCATCCGTCGGACCGAGCAACCCGCGCATGTCCCGCTCGCCATCCACGCCCGCAAGGGCGCACTCACGCTGACCTTCAGCGACGCCCTCGATCCCGCGAGCGTAAAACCGGACGCCTTTGCGCTCAAGGTCTGGATGCTCCAGCGCAGCGCCAAATACGGGTCGAAACATTACGACGAACATCCGCTCGAGATTGCCGGCGTCCGCCTGGCCGCCGACGGGCGTACGGTCACGCTCGAGATTCCAGCCCTGGCACCCACGCATTGCTACGAGTTGCTGACCAAGCTCAAATCGCCAGCGGGCAGCCCGGTGATCCATTCGCTGCACGGCACCATCAATCGCCTGCCGGCAAAATAGGTTCCGCCCCTGCCAAGAATTGATTTCGGCGCCTTGCCCCGGTCGGTTTTTCCGGCACGTGCGTCCAAAAGGGACATAATTTTTCCCACCCATTCGCCCCGCCGGGGTCGCTTTTCACCCCTTGGAGCTGGTGATTGGTCCCTTTGCTGCCAGGACGTGAATGTTTCGTGTTAAATAAGAGGTGTCCGAAAGACGGACAGGCGGCAGGTCGCGCCGGGTTTCCAAGCGGAACAATCAAGGAGGTGAGGCGTTACTGGCGGTGTCGGCAAGCCCGGCAACCACGGAATGCCCGCTGAATCCGCCCCCGGCGCTGACCTGCACTGTCCGACCCACGGAAGGACCAACAACCGTAAACCACGCCTCACCCGCCCGCCATCCCATGAACACCCGCACCCTCGTTCAGACCGTTGCCGCCACGCTGCTCGGCACAGCCCTTTCGATCCGTGCCGACCTTGTGCACGATTGGAACACCGTCGCCCTGCACGCCATCAAGGACAACAAGACTCCGCCGCCCCTGGCCGCCCGCAATCTGGCCATCCTCCACACTTCGATCTTCGACGCGGTCAACGGCATCAAGCAACCGCACGAGCAGCGCTATCAGTCCTATCGCGTGAAAACCCACGCCAAGGGCAAGGCGTCCGAGGACGCCGCCATCTCCGCGGCCGCGCACAAGGTGCTGGTGACGCTGTTTCCCAAGGGCGCGCCGCAGTTCGACACCTACTATGCAAACGCCCTCGCGGAAATGCCCGACAACCGGGTCGGCCAGGCAGGGGTCGCCTACGGGGAAATGGTCGCCCGGACCATCCTCGCATCCCGCGCGAACGACGGGGCCGCGGCCAACGTGCCCTACACGTCCGGCACCAATCCCGACAGTTGGCAGCCGACGGCCCCCGCCTTTGCCCCGGCACTGCTCCCGCAGTGGCCGATGGTGGCCTGTTTCGCCATGACCAGCGGCGCGCAATTCCGCCCACCCGCGCCGCCCGCCATCGACACCCCGGCGTTTGCCGCCGAAATGAACCTGACCAAACGTCTGGGTGGCACGAACAGCACGGCCCGCACCGCGGACCAGACCTTGATCGCAAAATTTTGGGCCGACGGCGCCGGCACGGTGACGCCGCCCGGACATTGGAATGTCATCGCCCAGGATGTTTCCAAGATGCGCCGCTTGAATCAGGACCAGAACGCCCGCCTGTTCGCCCTGCTCAACCTCGCGCTGGCTGACGCCGGCATCTGCGCGTGGGATGCGAAGTACGCTTACAACTACCTCCGCCCGATCACTGCGATCCGGAACGCCGCCGCGGACAACAACGCCGCCACGGATCAGGATGCCGCGTGGACGCCCCTGCTGGTCACGCCGCCCTTCCCGGAATACACCTCCGGTCACAGCACGTTCAGTTCCTCGGCCGCCACGGTGCTGGCGCGCTTCTTCGGCACCGACCGCATCACCTTTTCCACGGCCTCAGAAGGTGCCCCGGGTGCCGTCCGCAAGTTCTCCTCGTTCAGTCAGGCGGCTACTGAAGCAGGCATGAGCCGGATCTACGGCGGTATCCACTTCATGTCGGGCAACACGCAGGGTCTGCGCTGCGGCGCGCTGCTCGGCGATTTCGTCAGCAAGAACTATCTCCTGCCGAAAAAGCATGGGCACGACCGAAAGTAAGGGATTTGCAGTTTCGTCGCCCGCCGGGTGAACGGGCGGCTGATGGTAGGATCGGGGGGCGGAAAGTGATCCGCCCCCCGATTTTCTTTGGCCACTCCGTGGCGG
>CAZUUP010000429.1:0-5430 GCA_964623105.1 uncultured Akkermansia sp. | reverse complement strand
ACCGAGGTCGAACGCCTCGCCCGCAAACACAAGATCACCCTCACCACCACCGCCTGACCCCGCCCACGCCACCAAACCGGCCCCCACTGCACCCTCCCGCCAGCCCCCCGGTCCCCGGCCCGCAGCGAGCATTATCCGACCCCGTTCCGCCAGCACCCCCAAGAAACACGTTGCAACCGTGAACTCCCTCCGTAAACTGCGCCCCCTTATTTTTTGAGTATGCTAACCTCTCACGAACTATTCGGTTTCATGTCACCGGCCCTGTCCAACCAGATCCTCGAGGACACCTACGCCGGCGAACGCGAACTCTACAAAGCCACCCTCACCGCCGTCGCTACCGCCCGCAAGGTCCGCCCCCTCTTCCTCGAGCGCCAGCCCCGCACCGAGCGCCACACCACCATGGTCGCCGCCCTCGGCAAACCCGCCCAGGAACTTATCGCCGCCAACCTCATCCGCGGCTGGCTTCTCAAGAAACAAAACCCCCTCCTCTGCGACTTCCTCGACGCCCTCGGCATCGCCCACAAGCAGGGCGCCGTCGATGACCTCCCCGAGACCATGGACGACGCCAAGCTCACCGCCGCCGTGGACCAACTCCTGGCCAAACACCCGAAAGAAAATGCCATCGTTTACCTCCATGCCTTCAACGGCATGAACGACCAGGCCTGGAAGAACCTGAACGACATGCTGCAAAACGACCCGCGGCTTCAATTCTGATCCTCGCCGCCAAACCTTCCCAAGACCCCATTTCCCGCCACCCCGCGCCACCCGCGGCCCGGCACCACTCAAACTTAGAACTCATCAATCATTATGGAACCAAAAGGCGACATCGCATTGATCGGCCTGGCCGTCATGGGCCAGAACCTCATCCTCAACATGAACGACCACGGCTACACCGTCGTGGCCTACAACCGCACCACCTCCAAGGTGGACGAATTCCTCGCCAAGGAAGCCAAAGGCACCAAGGTCCTCGGTGCCCACTCCATCGAGGAAATGGTCCGTAAACTCAAACGCCCCCGCCGCGTCATGATGCTCGTCAAGGCCGGCAAGCCCGTGGACTAATTCATCGATCAGCTCACCCCCCACCTCGAACCCTGCGACATCATCATCGACGGCGGCAACTCCCTCTTCGACGACACCGCCCGCCGCGTCAAACACTGCGAGAGCAAAGGCCTCCTCTACATCGGCACCGGCGTCTCCGGCGGTGAAGAGGGCGCCCGCCGCGGCCCCAGCATCATGCCCGGCGGCAGCCCCGCCGCCTGGCCCCACGTCAAGCCCATCTTCCAGGCCGTCTCCGCCAAGGTCGAGGGCGGCGCCCCCTGCTGCGACTGGGTCGGCGAAGGCGGTGCCGGCCACTACGTCAAGATGGTCCACAACGGCATCGAGTACGGCGACATGCAGCTCATCTGCGAAGCCTACAACATCATGAAGAACGGCCTCGGCATGTCCGCCGACGAAATGCACAAGGTCTTCGCCGAATGGAACCAGGGCGACCTCGACAGCTACCTCATCGAGATCAGCCGCGACATCCTCGGCAAGAAGGACACCGATGGCGCTCCGCTCGTGGACAAAATCCTCGACACCGCCGGCCAGAAGGGCACCGGCAAATGGACTGTCATCAACTCCCAGGAACTCGGCATCCCCATCACCCTCATGGCCGAGGCCGTCTATTCCCGCTGCGTCTCCGCCCTCAAGGACGAACGCGTCAAGGCCGCCCGCAAACTCAAGGGCCCCCGCCCCGCACTCAGCAGCATCGCCAGCAACCCCGAGAAGAAAAAAGCCTTCGTCGAGGACATCCGCAACGCCCTCTACGCCTCCAAGATCGTCAGCTACGCCCAGGGCTACATGCTGATGCGCGCCGCCGCCTCCGAGTACAAGTGGAACCTCAACTACGGCGGCATCGCCCTCATGTGGCGCGGCGGTTGCATCATCCGCTCCCGCTTCCTCGGCAAGATCAAGGACGCCTTCGACAACAATCCCAAGCTCACCAACCTCCTGCTCGACGATTACTTCCGCGGGGAAATCAAGAAGAGCCAGAAGAGCTGGCGCAAGGTCGTCGCCGCCGCCGCCCTCCGCGGCATCCCCGTCCCCGCCTTCAGCACCGCCCTGGCCTTCTTCGACCAGTACCGCAGCGCCGTCCTTCCCGCCAACCTCCTCCAGGCCCAGCGCGACTACTTCGGCGCCCACACCTACGAACGCGTGGACAAACCCCGCGGCGAGTTCTTCCACACCAACTGGACCGGCCGCGGCGGCGACGTTTCCTCCAGCACCTACAACGTCTGACCTTTCCCCGCCTCCGCAACGCCCGGCAGCCCAAATCTGCCGGGCGTTTTCTTTTGTCGCAAAATCCCCGCCTCCCTCCCCACCACCACGCCGCATTCCCGGGTCGAAGTATCACCGTCCTCCCAACCGTCCACCCCTCCCGGTCGCTCCGAACGCTGTTCCCTCTCCCAGCGGGAGAGGGCAAGGGTGAGGGAGAAATCCCCCGCCCTGTCACGCGCCACCTCATTTCTCGAATCCTCCCCATCGTCACCCCAACGCAGCCCGCCAACAGTCCCACCCGCCACAGCCTAGTTATCGCCTAGCCTCTAAATCTTAGCCTTGCCTAACTTTCCCATTGAATCGCATTGGATAATCCGCAAACTTCGCCCATGAATCTGCGTTCCCGAGTCCAACTCGCCCTCGCTTGCGTTCCCTTCTTTCCCGCGTCCGCCGTTGCAGCGGACCCGCCCACCTCCGACAAGAGCCGCTACCACCTCTTCAACCCCACTCCGCTCTCCGAGATGCGCGAACTCTCCACCGATCGCCCCGACAAAACCGAGAGCCCCTACACCGTCGATGCCGGACGTTTTCAAGTCGAGATGGATTTCGCCAGCTTCACGCTCGATCGCCACAACACCGCCCGCGACGGCACCGTCATCCGCACCTGGAACTTCGCCCCGTTGAATCTCAAAGCCGGACTCCTCCACAACGTGGACCTCCAGCTCATTCTCTCCCCCCAACTCTCCGTCCGCACCTCCGACCCCGCCGCCGGCGTCAGCCGCCAGCGCGGCTTCGGCGACCTCGTCACCCGCCTCAAAATAAATCTCTGGGGCAACGATGGCGGCGACACCGCCTTTGCCATGATGCCTTACCTCAAAGCCCCGACCAACCAGGACCAGCTCGGCAACCGCGCCGTCGAAGGCGGATTGATCCTGCCGTTGGCCGTCGAACTCCCCGCCGGCTGGAGCGTGACCCTCATGCCTCAACTCGACATCATCCGCGGCTCCACCACCTCCCGCCACCATCCCCGCGTCGTCAACACCATCAGCTTCGGGCACGACCTCATCGGCAACCTCGCCGCCTACGCCGAATTCTTCAGCAGCGTCAGCACCGAACCCGGCGTCCCCTGGGTCGGCACGGCCGACTTCGGATTCACCTACGGCCTAACCAAAAACATCCAGCTCGACGCCGGCGTCAACATCGGCGTCACCCGCTCCGCCGACGACTGGAACCCGTTTGTCGGCATCTCCTTCCGCTTTTGATCTCCGCCGCGCCAAAGGCAGGGCGCTGTGCCCCCAGCGCGCTGCCGGCGTCCTCACTGCGCCGCCAGATCGAAACACTTCACCCGGTCCTTCATCCGCAACAGCAGCTTCCCATCCGCCACCGTCGGCGACGGACACCACGTCGCCCGCACATTCGCCTTCCCCAACTCCACCCGCTCCGTCCCCGACGCCTTCACGATCTGCAGGTTGTTCCCGTTGTTGATCAGCACAAAAATCTTCCCGTCCGCCAGCGCCGGCGAGGCGATCGTGGACGGCACCGACGCCTGCCACACCAGCTTCCCCGTCGCCAGTTCCCAACAATAATGCGTGTTGTCATCCATCAAATACGCCCGCCCGTCCGCCACAATCGGACTCGACTGCGTCCGGAGCGGGTCGAACGGATGATTCCATAACTTCTCCCCGCCGCCCTCCGAAAGCTTGTACGCCACAAAACCCAGCTTCGGATTCTTCACCTGCACCGCCAACACATCGCCCGCAATTGCCGGCGTCGAATCCCCGCCGCCGGGCACCGTCCAGGCCACCACCCCCGTTTTCACATCCACCGCCACAATGTCATTGCGGCTGTTGCACAAAACCAGCGTCTTCCCGCCCGCGCTCCACGCCACCGGCGAAGAATTCCCGCCCCCCGCCTTCTCCTGCCGCCACAACTCCTTGCCCGTCGCCGCGTCATACCCGGCCAGCCGGCCTGCATTCACCACCAGCGTTCCCGCGGCCACCAGCGGCGACGATCCCGGGGCCTTCCCCGTCAGCGGTGCCGTCCACACCGGCTTCCCCGTCGCCGCCTCCACGCAATACACATGCGTGCTCCCCAGCGCGTACACCCGCCCGTCCACCACCGCCGGCGTGCTCGAGCAGTTCCGCCCCTTCGGTTCCCCCGGCGCCTTCGCCTTCCACACCGTCTTCCCCGTCCCCAGATCCAGGCACACCACCGTGTCCTCCGCCACCCGCCGCGTCGGCGGCACCGCCTCCACCACCGCCTTCTTCACCACCTCGCTAAAACCCTGCCCGTCCACCCACTGCTGAAACTCCGTCGCCGACCCAAACGGCTTGTCCACCACCTTCTGCAACTTCTCATAATCCCCGAGCGGAATCGCCAGCGCCCCCTTTCGGAAACGTCCCCCGACAAACCCGCCGTAAAGCTGCTTCTGTTTCGCATCCAGATTGTCCGCGATCCACTTCTCGATGAACTCATCCAGCTTCTTCCCCCGCAACGTCGGGCTCAGGGACTCCCGCGTTGCCTCCATCTTCGCCACCAGTTCCTTCCCCAACCCGCCCGTCCCCTGATGCCCCAGCCGCCGCATCACCAGGTCATCGATCGTCCGCGTCTCGCTCGGCACATCCCGGTGCCACACCACCGACAAATACGCGCGCCCCTGCGCCGTCACTACACTACCCAACCCGCCCTCGTCCGCGCTCGGAATCTCCTCGCTCGCCCACAACTCCTTCAAGCCCCCCGCCGGCACCGCCTCCAGCAAACGCACGCTCCCCGGCAAAGCGCCGTTGCGCAGCGGCCCCCGCCATTGATTCCAATCCGCCGCCGCCCCCGCTCCCGGACCGGCCAGCACCACCACACCCACCAAGCAAAGCAAGATTTTCATGCGCAACATTACTCCCATCGACAAACTGCTCCGACGGCGCGCCACCGGATTAATTCGTCCCCCAGTCCGAACGCCGGGTTCCACCCACCCCGGAGCAACCGAACCTCCGTCGTTCATCCTTGGCTAGCCACCGACATCAGACGGCGAATTTCCGGGCGTTCCGTTCGGTTTCTCCGCCCCGCCACCTCGGCCGCTACGTTCCTCACGCCGAAGCAATCCCGACTGGAAGTAGCGCCTCAGCCGTAACGATTCATTGAAGCCGATCCTGATGACCACAGAGACGCGATGAA
>CAZUUP010000428.1:0-5433 GCA_964623105.1 uncultured Akkermansia sp. | reverse complement strand
ATGCCAATCACCAGTTTCATGGAGCAACCGATACCGGCCCGCCTTTCCCCGGTAAAGCTCGTTTCCCCCTCGCACCGGAGCGGACGTCTCAACTCGCGATCATCTCCCCCTCTTCGCAACGCCGTTCCAGCGCGACGTCGGAGCATCAGCACGCTGCCCGCCCCCCAACAGCTTCCCCTCCCGCGCCCCGGAAACCGGTGCATACCCGCGCATCGCTTGCCTTCCGTCCCGGAGGCAGGCACAAACAACCCGCCCATGAACCAACCGCCCACCTCCGCCGCCGTCCGCCGCGTTGTGCTCGCCAGCTTCATTGGCACAACCATCGAGTGGTACGACTTCTACCTCTACGGCACCGCCGCCGCGCTGGTCTTTAACAAACTGTTCTTTCCCACCATCGACCCGCTGGCCGGCACCATGGCCGCGTTTGCCACCTACGCCGTCGGCTTCTTCGCGCGACCGCTGGGCGGCGTCATCTTCGGCCACCTCGGCGACCGCGTCGGGCGCAAATCCATGCTCGTCACCACCCTCATGATGATGAGCATCGCCACCTTCCTCATCGGCCTGCTCCCGACCTACGAACAAGCCGGCGTGCTCGCGCCCATCCTCCTTGTCACCCTGCGCTTCGTGCAGGGGCTGGGCGTCGGCGGCGAATGGGGCGGTGCCGTCCTCATGGCCGTCGAACACGGGACCGCCGCCCGGCGCGGCTTCCGCGCCAGTTGGGTCCAGGCCGGCGTCCCCGCCGGACTGCTCCTCGCGACCTTCGTTTTCAATCTCGCCTCCTCCCTGCCGGAACCGGCCTTCCTTTCGTGGGGATGGCGCGTCCCCTTCCTCCTTGGAATTCTGCTCATGGGCATCGGCCTCTTCATCCGCCTCGCCGTCCTCGAAAGCCCGGTTTTCACCGCCTTGAAGACCACACCCGCCGCCCCGCTTCGCCCGCCCATCCTGATTGCCCTGACGCAATACCCGCGCAGCGTCCTCCTCGCCACCGGTGCCCGCTTCGCCGAAAACGCTTCCTTCTACATCTTCACCGTCTTTGTCCTCACCTACGCCACCGAACGCCTCGCCCTGCCCAAATCCACCATCCTCCACGGCGTCCTCCTCGGTTCCGCTGTCCAGTTCCTCGCCCTCCCCTTCTTCGGCGCCCTGTCCGACCGCGTCGGCCGCCGTCCCGTCTATCTCGGTGGCGCCATCTTCCTCGTCCTCTTCGCCTTCCCCTTCTTCTGGCTCGTGGACACCCGCGTCACCGCCAACATCTGGCTGGCCATCTCCATCGGACTCCTCGGCCATTCCGCCATGTACGGACCCCAGGCCGCCTTTTTCTCCGAACTCTTCGGCACCCACGTCCGCTACAGCGGCGCCTCCCTCGGCTACCAACTCGCCTCCCCCTTCGCCGGCGGTCTGGCCCCCCTCATCGCCACCGTCCTCCTCAAATGGTCCGGCGGACAACCCTGGCCCATCGCCGTCTATCTCATTGGCATGGCCGCCATCACCCTCGTCTCCGTCTGGTTCGCCGCGGAAACCCACCGCCACGACCTCCACCAAACCAACCCGCCGTGACCTGACCAACCCCGCAAATTCCCGGCACCGGCGCCTGAACCCGTCTTCCCCCACCCCTTTGCCGTCCCGGTCGTGCCTCGTTTCACACCACGCTTTTCCACATCTTTTCCTCGATTCACCCCGTCCCTTCACGGCAATCTCCACCCATGTTTATCCTTGATGCCCACCTTGACCTCGCCATGAACGCGCTCGAATGGAACCGCGACCTCACGTGGTCCCTCGAACGCATCCGCCGCTGGGAACTCAACAAGACCGACACCAAGGACCGCGGCAACAACACCGTTTGCTTCCCCGAAATGCGCCGCGCCCGCGTCGGCATCTGCGTCGCCACCCAGATTGCCCGCCACGCACCCTATTTCCACCGCCTTCCCGGCTGGAACTCGCCCGCTCAAGCCTGGGCCCAAACCCAGGGCCAGCTTGCCTGGTATCGCGCCATGGAGGAAGCCGGCGAACTCGTCTCCATCCGCACCCGCTCCCAACTCGAAAAGCACTTCCACCTCTGGTCCCAATCCCCGCCCCTGGACGACGGCACCGCCTACGTCGTTAACTCCCGCAAACAAGCCGCCAAGCTTCCCATCGGCTACATCCTCAGCCTCGAAGGTGCCGACTCGCTCGTCACCCTTGCCCACGTCGAACGCAGCTACGCCGACGGACTCCGCGCCATCGGCCCCGCCCACTACGGCCCCGGCATCTACGCCCACGGCACCGACGCCACCGGCCCCCTCACCGCCAAAGGCCGCGAACTCCTCAAGGAAATGGACCGCCTCGGCATGATCCTCGACACCACCCACCTCTGCGACGAATCCTTCTGGGAAGCCCTCGACCTCTTCAAAGGCCCCCTCTGGGCCAGCCACCAAAACTGCCGCGTCCTCGCCCCGTGGAACCGCCAGTTCGCCGACGACCAGATCAAAGCCGTCATCCATCGCGGCGGCGTCCTCGGCATGGCCTTCGATGCCATCATGATGGTCCCCGGCTGGATCCACAACCGCAGCAAGCCCGCCGACTTCCAGCTCAAACTCGAACGCATCTGCGAACACATCGACCACATCTGCCAGCTCGCCGGCAACTCCCAGCACGTCGGCATCGGCACCGACCTCGACGGTGGCTACGGCAACGAACAAACCCCCATGGACCTCAACTCCATCCGCGACCTCCAGTCCCTCCCCGCCCTCCTCCGCAACCGCGGCTACAAACTCTCCGACATCGAAGACATCATGCACGGCAACTTCCTCCGCTTCCTCCGCCACCACCTCCCCGCCTGATTCGCTCCGACGCAAATCAATCCGGTAAATCAACCAATTCCCCGCCCCCAACCAGCCGTCCAGCAAGCCTCCCACCCCCATGAAATCCCTGCGCCTCCTCGCCGTAACCCTCCTGACCACCGCGGCCGCTCATGCCGCCGCCCCCACCGTTGCCGACTCCCTCCAGACCATCCGCGCCGTCGGCCCCGAAGGACGCGGCAACGTCGCCGCCTCCGCCGCCTGGAAAACCCTCGCCAGCCAGGAGCCCGCCCAACTCCCCGCCATCCTCGCCGGCATGGATGACGCCAACGACCTCGCCGTCAACTGGCTCCGCTCCGCCGTCGAAGCCATCGCCGGCCGCGAACAACTCGCCGGCCGCCCCCTGCCCCTTTCCCCGCTCCGCGCCTTCCTCCAGGACACCCGCCATTCCGCCCGCGCCCGACGCCTCGCCTACGAACTCATCACCCGCGCCGAACCCGCCGCCACCGCGCAACTCCTCGACTCCCTCCTCGACGATCCCGGCGCCGAACTCCGCCGCGACGCCGTCCAACGCGTCATCGACCAAGCCCGTGAAACCGAGACCGCCGACCAACCCCGCTCCACCCAGCTCTACCAAAAGGCCCTCGCCGCCGCGCGCGACGTGGATCAGGTCCAGCTTCTCACCAAGAAACTCCGCACTCTCGGCCAGACCGTGGACCTCCCACGTCTCTTCGGCTTCCTGATGGCCTGGAAAGCCATCGGCCCCTTCGACAACACCGGCGGCACCGGCTTCGACAAGCCCTTCCCGCCCGAAACCGAAATCAAACTCACCGCCGAATACCCCGGCAAATCCGGCCCCGTCCGCTGGCGCGACGTCGTCACCACCAACGAACTCGGCCTGGTTGACCTCAACCAACCCCTCGGCAAACTCAAGGGCGTTACCGGCTACGCCTGCACCGAATTCTTCTCCGACACCGCCCGCCCCGCCGAAATCCGCCTCGGTTGCAAGAACGCCTGGAAAATCTGGCTCAACGGGCAGCTCCTCTTCGGCCGCGACGAATACCACCGCGGCATGCAGATCGACCAATACCGCCTCCCCGTCCACCTCCAACCCGGACGCAACACCATCCTCGTCAAAGCCTGCCAGAACGAACAAGTCGAAGCCTGGACCGTCGAGTGGCAGTTCCAGCTCCGCGTCTGCGACCCCCTCGGTGCCGCCATCGCCTCCTCCGCCACCGCCCCCGCCAAAACCAACTGACCGCACCTCGGCAATCTGAAATCCCTCGCGACTCCCAAACCCACGACCTTCGGCTCCCTGTTCCCCATGAAACCCACCACGCTTCTGCTCGCCGCCCTCCTCGCACACTCCGCCACCGCCGCCGACTGGCGTCAGTTCCGCGGACCCCACGGCAACGGCGTCGCCGACGACCCCGCACCCGCCCTCACCGCCGATGCCGCCGCCAGCATCGCGTGGAAGTCCGACCTCCCCGGCCGCGGCCTCTCCAGCCCCATCATCGTCGGCAACCGCGTCTTCGTCACCTGCGCCAGCGGCCCGCGCTTCGAGCGCCTGCACGTCATCTGCTTTAATGCCGCCGACGGCACCAAACGCTGGGAACGCCAGTTCTGGTCCACCGGCCGCACCATGACCCACGACAAGACCAACGTCGCCGCCTCCACCCCCGTCAGCGACGGCGAACACCTCTTCGCCATCTTCTCCTCCAACGACCTCGTCTGCCTCGACCTCGACGGCAACCTCCTCTGGCTCCGCGGCCTCACCCGCGACTACCCCAACGCCAGCAACAGCCTCGGCATGGCCTCCTCGCCAATCGTCCTCGACGGCCTCCTCATTGCCCAGGTCGAAAACGACAGCGAATCCTTCGCCGTCGCCATCGACATCAAATCCGGCGAAAACCGCTGGAAAATCGCCCGCCCCAAGACCGCCAACTGGACCTCCCCCGTCGTCGTCCAATCCGGCGGCCAGCCCGTCGTCGTCCTCCAATCCGGCAACGGCATTGTCGCCGTCCATCCCCGCACCGGCAAGGTCGCGTGGGAATTCCTCGACGGCGCCTCCACCATTCCCTCCAGCGCCGCCAGCGGCGACACCCTCTTCGTCCCCTCCAAAGGCCTCACCGCCCTCCGGCCCGAAAGCCCCGGCCAGGCCCCCCGCCAGCTCTGGCGCAACAACCAGCTCGCCCCCGGCACCGCCAGCCCCGTCGTCGCCGGCAATCGCATCTACTCCGTCAACAACGCCGGCGTCCTCAGCTGCGGCGACGCCGCCACCGGCAACCGCCTCTGGCAACTTCGCCTGAAAGGCCCTTTCAGCGCCACCCCCCTCTACTCCACCGGCAAACTCTACTTCTTCAACGAAAAGGGCCTCGCCCAAGTCGTTGACACCACCAAGCCCGAGGGTGAAATCATCGCCGAATTCAGCCTCGGCGCGACCATCCTCGGCACCCCCTCCCTCGCCGCCGGCTCCCTCTACGTCCGCAGCGACGGCCACCTGTGGAAACTCGGCAAACCCAAATCCTGACCGCAATCTGATCGCCCATAGCGCCCCGCCCCACCGGCAGGGCGCATCTGTCCCCCCAGCGCGCCGCCGAACACTCCGCCCCTGCCCCCTTCCCTTTTTGCGTCTTCTTGCGTTCTTTGCGGCAAT
>CAZUUP010000427.1:0-5480 GCA_964623105.1 uncultured Akkermansia sp. | reverse complement strand
ACCGTCGCCCAGATCGGAAGGATGTGAGCAACCCAACCCCCATCGTGATCGCGCAGCCGAAGAAGCTGAACCAAATGAACGACACCAGCATCGCCGGCTTCTGCGCCGTAAACACGCCGGTCTGATACAGGTATAGCGTCACCAGCGACACGAATCCAGCCAGGCATCCAAGCAGCGCACCGCGCGCCGTCGCCCGCGTGGTGAACATCCCGAGGAAGAACAACCCCAGCAACGGCCCCCCGATCAGCCCGATCACCGTGTTCACCGACTCGACCAGATTCCCCGGCATCTTCGCCACACTGAACGCCAGCAGGATTACCAGCACGCCGTAGCCCACCGTGATCCATCGCGCATTGGCCACCTGCTGCACCGCCGTTCTTTCCGGCCCGTGCGACAGCCGCTGCTTGAAATCAATCACCGTCGCCGACGCCAGCGAATTCAGCCCCGCCGAGATCGTGGACATGCTTGCCGCATAAATCGCCGCAATCAGCAACCCCGGCAGCCCTGCCGGCAACTGCGTCACCACAAAGAACGGCAGAATCTGATCCTCCTTCTGAATCAACCCCGCCGCCAGCGGATCACCATGCGTCTTGTAAAACGCGTACAGCACCAGCCCCGTGCCGTAAAACAGCGCCAGCACCGGCAGCACCAGCCACAGCTTGATCCACAACGATCGCTGCGATTCCTTCAAACTCCCCGCCGTCAAATAACGCTGCACCGACACCTGATCCGTCGCCATCTGCACCAGATGCAGGAACGACGCCGCCACCAGCACTGCCCAAAAATTCACCCGCTCGGCCAGACTGAAGGAGAAGCTTAGGTTGAACCGTCCGTCCGCCACCGCCGTGTCCCACACTCCACCAAGCCCGCCCGGAATCTTCCCGAGCGCGACGATCACAATCATCAACTGCCCGCCGAACAGCACCAGCAACTGCATCACATCCGTCCAGATCACCGCCCGCATCCCGCCGCACGCCGTGTACACCGTCGTCAAAATCCCCGACGCCAGAATCGTCACGCTCAACGGCAGCCCCGTCACCTTCTCCAGCGCCAGCGCCGGCGCATACGTCGCCGCCGCCAGCCAGAGCGACACCCGTACGATGAACAACCCCGACGCCAGCAACCGCACCGGCAGCGAAAACCGCTCCTCCAAAAACTGATACGCCGTGAAAAACCGGGACTGATAAAACTTCGGCAGCATCCAGAGTGTCGTGAACGGCGTCGCGATGAAAAACGCGATGATCACATAACCGAACGCGAACCCGTTTTTGTACACCTCCGCCGGCCCCGCCAGATAGCTGATCCCCGAGAACAACGCCGCCAGAATCGACATCCCCACCACCACACTCCCCATCCCTCGACCCGCCAGAAAATAATCCCCGAGCGACTTCGTCCCCCGCGCCGACGCCAGCCCGATCCCCACCGAAGCCGCCAGGTACGCGCCAAAGATCGTGTAATCAAGCCAGGAGAAGCGGGTCATGGCCGCAGACTAGCCCACGTCCACCGATCATCGCAACTCTCAGGGTAGGGCGCGGTGTCCCCACCGCGCCGCCCAACATCGACAGTCCCCTGACTGGCAACACCCGCAAAACAGAAAGCAAACGAGATGGCGGGCAGTTGCTGACGAAACGGAGCGCGTCCGCCAGCAGCAACCCGCCCATTTCCCCAAAAAAACGCACACCCCTTCCGCAAACCACTCGCGGTTACGATGAGTAACGGTCGGTGGCGCGCGGCCTTGAGACCGCAGAAACGTTCGTCCTGCATGGGGCGTGCGAACTCTCGGACCAACTCGCTTTCGATTCCTACAATGTTGAGTCGGGTTACCCGTTCGGAATGCTCTGAACAGTCGCTGCTGCCGGGCACCTCTGCGGCCTGAAGGCCGCATTCCTTGCAGTTTGATTGCATCGTTACGGCTCAGCCACCCTGGTCGCGCACACGCCGGTCATTTCTCACCTGACTAACCACCCCACCACGCCCACACTCACCGCCATGCGTAAATCCAAAGTCCTCGCCAAACTCCGCGCCGGCAGGGTCGCCCGCATCTGCGCCCTCGGTTCGCCCATCACGATGTACCCCGCGCTCGCCGCCCACTTCCATTACGATGGCGTGTGGGTCGATGGCGAACATCGCACCTGGGATCCGCGTGAAATTCAGGCCACCATCGCCAACCATCACGCCGCCGACATCGACTGCCTCTGGCGCCCGTCCACCAAGGAAAAAACCGGCCTCTACCGCCTGCTCGAAGAAGGCGCCGCCGGCCTGATGATCCCCCACGTCGCCAACGCCGCCGAAGCCCGCGCCTTCGTCCAGGCCATCAAATTCCCGCCCCTCGGCGACCGCGGCCTGTGCGGCGGCGGACGCGACGCCAGCTTCTGGGTCGGCGCGCCCAAGGACTATACCGACCAAGCCAATCGCGAAACCTTCCTCACCGTCCAGATCGAAACCCCCGAAGCCCTCGCCAACGTCGAAGCCATCGCCGCCGTCCCCGGCGTGGACGTCCTGTTCCTCGGCCCTGGCGACCTGTCCCTCCGCCTCGGCTGCACCGCCGCCGTCACCGACCCCCAGATGCTCGAAGTGCAGAAGCGCATTGCCGCCGCCTGCCGCCAGCACGGCAAAGCCTGGGGCCGCCCCGTCGGCGGTCCCGACGATGCCCGCACCATCATAGAACTCGGCGCGCGACTCGTCGTCCTCGGCAGCGAATTCGGCGCGCTTCACCAGCACCTCAGCCAGTGCGAAAGCCAGTTTGACACGCTCCTCAATGAAGTGGCCGGTGCGCCTGCGTCCGCTGCTGCTCCCGCCGCCACCAAAACCTACTGACCGCGATGGACTCCGCCCCCAATCCGCTCCCCTATCACGACACCAAGCCCGTCGGCGCTGCGGATTTTTACATGGCCATCAACGCCACCTTCCGCTTCATCCAAAACAAATTTGGCATCGACGGTCTGCGCCAATATTGGACCGACCTCGGCACCCGCTACTCCGCTCCCATCACCGCCAAGTGGCGCACCGGCGGGCTACCTGCCATCGCCGCGCACTGGCGCGCCTTCTTCGCCGCCGAACCCGGCGCCGTCGTCGCAGTCCACGAAACGCCGGACACCGTCACGGTTGATGTCAAAGTCTGCCCCGCCATCCAACATCTCCGCGCCAACCAGCGCGAAATCCTCCCGTGCTTCTGTCAGCATTGCTATTTCCTCAGCGAAGCCATCGCCGCCCCCGCGGGCTACACCGTGCGCGTCGCCGGCGGCAACGGCGCGTGCCGCCAGACCTTCCACCCCCGCGCCACCGCGCCGCCCGCGCAGCAACTCGCGCACATCACGGAGGCCACGCCATGCTAGGCTGTTACGATTTCTGCGGGCACTACGAATGGACCTTTGCCTGGCTCGACGAACGCGGCGGTCACGACCTCGTCCGCGAATATTGGGACGTCGCCATCCACCGCGATTCCCAGACCCACGCCCGCGACCTGATTCTCTCCGGGGGAATCGCTGGCATGAAAAAATATTGGGCGCACACGCTCGACCACGAGGCCGCCGGTTTCGCCATTACGCACCGCGACGACGTCATCCGCATCGACATGCACGAATGCCCCTCCAAAGGCTTTCTCCTCCGCAACGGCCTCGCGCAATTCCCCGACTACTGCGACCACTGCATGGGCTGGATCGGTCCGCTCATGAAGGACGCCGGCTTCGTCATCGACCACGAACACAACCACCACGGCCAATGCTGGTGGGAAATGCGCAGCCGCTCAAACCCCGCCCCACCGAGCTCCCCCGCCGAACTCAGCGGAAAACAGGATGTCCGCCTCCGCCCCGACTGGCCGCAAACCGACGCCCTCGACCGCTACCAACGCGCCACCGATCCCGACGTGAAATCCGTCCAGCATCCCACCGCCACGCCCCCCAACCCCTGACCCGCCCATGCGCCAACTTGCCCACGTCCTCGCCCTCGCGCTTGCCTTCCTCGCCCACGCCGCCCGCGCCGCCCAATGGGACTCCCTCCCGCCGCTGCCCGAGCCCAATGGCGGCTTCATGGCTGGCGCTCTCGCCGACGGTATCGTGGTCATCGGCGGCACCAAGTGGACCGACGGCCGCAAAGTCTGGTTGGACAAAATCTGGCAGTTCAATCCTCGCACCATGACTTGGACCCACCGCGGCAACCTTCCCCAACCCCTCGCCTATGCCGTCTGCGGCCCTTGGAAAAACGGTCTCGTCCTCGCCGGCGGCTTCGACGGCACCAAGGCCCGCACCGAAATCTGGCACCTCACCGCCACGTTCCAGCTCAAACCCCTCGGGCATCTCCACACCGCAGTGTCCCTCGCCCAAGGCGGCGTCTGCGGCGATGACCTCCTCGTTGTCAACGGCACCCCCGACCCTGCGAAACTTGACGCCCTCACCCCCATCACCCAACTCGTCCACCTGCCCACCGGCGCGGCCAAGCTCATCCCCTCACCCGGCTCCAACGCCTTCTGCACCGCCGCCAGCGCCAGCACCGGCAACCGACTGTTTCTCCACGGCGGCGCCCGCCACGACCCCGCACATGCTGTCGCCAACCTGTCCCAAGCCTGGCACTTCGACACCCCCGGTTCACACTGGCGCGCCCTGGCCCCCTACCCCATCGCGGTTCGCGCCGCCGCCAGCGCCATGCTGGACTCCCGCCACGTTTACATCGCCGGAGGCTACGCCGAAACCTTCACCGCCAGCGCCCACCTCTTCGACACCCAGGCCAACACGTATTCCCCGAGCCTTCCCCTGCCCCTGCCCAACTGCCCCGGCCTGGTCGTCCACGATGGCTACCTCTATTCCCTCGGTGGTGAACCCGCGATGAAGGTCCGCACCGACAAATGCTGGCGCATCCGGACCAGCACCCTCCTGCCCCGCCCCTAATTCCCAAAACTCAGCTTCAGCGGCAGCGTCACCTGCAACGGACGGTCCGGTCCCACCAACAGGTTCGTCACCTTGTAAACCAGCCCCGCCTGCCCGCCGTCCGCCGGCGGACGAAACCCGCTCTCCAACACCATCAGCACGATCTTGCGCCCCGGCAGCGTCACCTTCTTCGGCGCGTTGAATCCCTGCGGAGCGGACGCCAGCACCAGTTCGTAATCAATGTCCGAATCGTTGGCCACCTGCACCGTCACCTTCTTGCGCGCCTGAAATCCGATCGCCTCCTGATCCAACCGGATCGACTTCTCGAAGATCGGCTTCAAGAACTGCTCGTCCCCGATCAGCCGGTTGCCCGCATAAACCGCCGTGCGCCGCGCAAACATCGCCTCCCGCAACGCCTCCACCGTCCGCGCCTTCGCAAACACCAGCGTCAGCGGACGATGATCATGCGCGTGGACGTGATAATCGAGCCCGATCGAAGTGTGGATGTCCGAATTGCTCAGCATCGCGAGATTCTTCTCCACCGCCCAGCGATGCGCCTCCGGATAATACTCCCGCCCGTTCACCACCTCGATCCCGTGCAACCGCCCCGCCGCCACC
>CAZUUP010000426.1:0-5486 GCA_964623105.1 uncultured Akkermansia sp. | reverse complement strand
GAATCGCGGGCGGCGGGATTTTCCCGCGGATCCAGCGGGTGCTTGGAGCCGACGGTGCGGACGGCCGAGGCGGTGGCGGCGTTCGACGGCGGCGGCGGCGGCGCGACAACGAGTGACGTGGCGGCGGCGGCGGTGGATTTTTTAGATTTTGCCATGCGCCAGACCGTAGGCTGGAACCCTGCCCGGTGCAACGCCGAAACCGTGGCGAATTCGGCGGCTGGCTGTCGGTGGGCATGGCGAAACGGCGATTCGAAAGAGCCGTGCCTTGCGAGGGCTGTCTTATCTCGTTACGGGACTTGTCTGCCGGCCCGGTGCGAGCATGAAAACCCCGCCCCATGGCACGCTCGCCATTCGCAACGCGCCGTCGTGCGCGAACGGATCGAATGAATCGACCTTCCGGGCCGTGTGGACGGTCCCCAGACGGTTGCGGTTGTCCATCCGAGTCGCCACTTCGTCCCCGGCCCGCAATTGACTTGCCGTGGAAACGTCGGCAGTTTCCCCCCCAAGTTTATTCCCCAAACCAAAGTTCCGTTATGACTTATCCTGAGTCGGCCCAAGTTTTCACAACGGCACCCCGCGCCTGCCAGCGACTGGTGGGATTGGTCTTGCTCGCGCTGGCGAACCTCGCGTCTGCCCAGGTGCCGCCTCCGGTGGCGCTGTTCAACGGGACCGACACCAGTCAGTTCCAAGCCGTCGGAAGCGGCGCTCCGGTGCCGTGGACTCTGGTGGCCCCGGACGCGCTCGAAGTCGTCCCCGGGTCGGGCAGCATCGAAAGCGTCACCGCGTTCAATGATTTCGTGCTCCACGTCGAGTTTCGCACCCCCAGCCCGACCGATGCCGGCAACGGCAACAGCGGCATCTATCTCCAAGGCCGCTACGAATTGCAGATATTCAATTCCGCCGGGGTCGTGACGCCAGGACTCAATGACTGCGGGGCGATCTGGAATCAGATCGTTCCTTCCACCAACGCCTGCCTCGCTCCCGGCCAATGGCAGACATACGACATCACCTTCCGGGCCGCCCAATGGAACGGCAATGTGAAGATCGCCAACGCCCGGGTCACGGTCGTGCTCAATGGCAGCATCGTCCACACCAACGTCAACCTCCCCGGTCCCACCTTCGGCGGTGCCATCGAAGCGCCGACCCCGGGGCCGATCATCCTCCAGGACAACGGCTCGGCGGTGCAGTTCCGGAACATAACCATCCAGCCGCTGAACACGCCCCCGCCGTCCACCACCGTGTTCTTCAGTGCCGCCCAAGGTGGAGGCCGGGCGGCGGTGAAAGCCATCAAGGAGGACGCCGCGGGCAATCGCTACGCCGCCGGCTATTTTCAGGATCGGGTGAATTTTGGCGGCACAACCCTCATCGCCGGCGGTCCGGGTAGCAACGGTCGCGACGGTTTCCTGTTGCGGATGAGTCCCGGCGGCAGCGTGGACTGGGTGGTGCCCTTCGGCGGCACCGGGATCGACGAATGCTTTGACCTGGCGTTGTCGCCGCAGGGCGAACCTGTGATCACCGGCACGTTCGTGGGTCCGGCCAGCTTCGGCTCGAACATGGTGGCGGGCTTTGGCGGGAATGATGTGTTTGCGGCGAAATTTACAACCGCCGGCCAACTGGCCTGGCTGCGCACCGCCGGCGGCACCGGCACCGACTACGCCAGCGGCGTCGCGGTGGATGCGTCGGGCAATGTGTTTGTCACCGGCAGCCTGATCGACGGGGCGGACTTTGGAACCACCAACGTCACGGCGGCGTTTGCCGGCGTTTCCACGCTGTTTCTGGCCAAGTACGACGCCTTCGGCAACCTGCAATGGGTGGGATTGGGGGATGACCCGGGCGGTTCGCTGGGATTTCGGGTCGGCACCGATCTCAAAGGCAATGCCTACGTGGGCGGCTATTTCACCGTGTCGTTGCTCCACGGCAGCACCACGCTGCGCTCGTCGGGAGGGCGCGACGTTTTGGTGTTGAAATTCGATGGTAACGGGCTGCCCGTCTGGGCGACACAGGCCGGCGGCGGCGGCAACGACGAAGTCTTCGGGCTCGGACTCAACCAGGCCGGCGAGGTGTTTATCACCGGATATTTCGGCGGCAATGCCTCCTTTGGCTCCACGGCCCTCAACGCCAATGGCAAGTCGGACATCTTCCTGGCCAAGCTCAACACCAACGGCCCGGTTGCCTGGGTTCGCCAGTCCGGCAGCATTAGTTCGGACAACACTTCGCAGACCGGCAATCTCGCCCTCGACCGCGCGGGTAACATCTACCTCACCGCCACCACCTTCCGCGACGCGACCTTCAGTTCGATCGTGGTGACCAACATCGGCGGGGAAGATGCCTTTGTCGCCAAATACGACCGCTCCGGAACAATCGCCTGGGTCTCGCGTTCCGGCAGCCTGTTCGATGATAACAACCGCGCTCTCACGGCCGACGCTGCCGGCAATGTGCTGACCGGCGGAATCTTCAATGGTCCGGCCACGGTGGATGGCAGGCCGGTCGGCAATCCCGGTGGGGACGGTTTCATCACCCGGCTGGCCGCCCAACCCCCGCGCATTACGCTCCAACCCGTTTCCGCCACGGTGGATTCCGGCACCCCCGTCACCTTCACCGCCGCCGCCACCGCGTTCAACCCGCCGCTTTATCAGTGGACCCTCAACGGAACCAATCTTCCCAACGCCACCAACGCCACTTTGGTGCTGCCACCGACCACGGCCGGGCATTCGGGCACCTACCAGTTGCTCGTAAGCGATAATCTGGGCGTGGCGTTCAGCGCCCCGGCCATCCTCGACGTGCAGGTGCTTGGCTCACCCGTGATCCTGACCCAGCCCGCTGATCAACTCGTCTCCGAAGGTGGCCGCGTGCAATTCCAAGTCTCGGCCAAGGGTGCGCCGCCGCTCGCCTATCAATGGCTCAGGAACGGCACCCCGATTCCCGACGCTACCAATGCCGCTTTTGCGACCCTCCCGCTGCTGGTCGGCGATTCCGGCACTTACTCCGTCGTCATCAGCAATGCGTTCGACGTCACCGCAAGCCGCAACGCGTTGCTCACCGTTGTCACCGTGCCGGAAATCACCGCGCCTCTCACCAACATCAACGTCAATTCCGGTGAAGCCGTCACGCTCCGCGTCGGCGCTGCGGGCGCCGCGCTCCAGTATGCCTGGATCCTGCGGGGCCAGTTCCTGCCCGGCGAAACCAACGCCTCGCTGACCCTCCCCGCCGCCCGCGCGGGTGACTCCGGTTCCTACACCGTTGTGGTGGGCAATCCCGCTGGCCTCGCTGTCACCTCCCAAGCCACTCTCAGCGTTGATCCTGCGCCCGCCATCCGCGTGCATCCGCAGCCCGCCGCCGTCCTTTTGGGCGCGCCGACGACCTTTTCCGTGACCGCCCTCGGCGAGCCTCCGCTCAGCTACCAATGGCAGTTCAACGGCGTCGATCTGCCCGGCGAAACCGCCGCCACGCTCACTCTCGCCACCACCACCAACAGCAGCGCCGGCAACTATTCCGTGCGTGTCAGCAATCCCTCCCTGCCAGCCGGCGTCGTCAGCTCGAATGCCTTCCTCAAGGTGACCGGACCGGCCGTCCGGCTCGCGGTGACCGGCAACCAGGGCGTCATCGATTTCGCCGCGCCTGCTGCCGACTTCCTCCTTGAGTGTTCCGACAGTCTCGGCGCCTCGGCGGTTTGGACTCTCATCGCGGATCTGAGCACGGTCCCGGGCGGCACGGTCAGCATCCCGGTCGATCGCAGCGGCGGCCCCCGCTTTTACCGCCTGCGCAAGCCGTAGTATCCGGGTTGGATCACCGGTGGTCGGCGCCGGACCGGGGAAAAAAATGCAGGTGGAAGCGCTCCGCAGTTTGGAGTGCGGTGACTCGTCACCGCTTTGGCGAGGCGACTCGTCGCCGTCACAATCCCCTGCGGGCCCGAAATCGCAGACGTTGCGGAGCCAGCGCCAGCCGCAGATGCCCGCAGCCGACCACGCCTCCATTCCGAACGATCCTCCCCACCGCTGCTACTCCCGCAGGAACACGACCTTCACGCCGCCCTTTTTGGCCTCGGGCCGGTTGAAACTGTCCACCAAGTTCGCCGCTGCCGGAGCGGCCGAAGGTTCGGGCGTGGCGGCCGCCGCGGTTGGGGCGGGCGCGGGGGGCGTCGCCGGGTCCAGCGCCTGGCGGATGGCGCCCTCGACCAGCGAGGTGCAATGCACCTTGGTCGGGGGCAGCGGGCCGAGGTCCTTCGCCAGTTCCTCCCCGCGCATGGCCATTGCCTCGGCGGGCGTCTTGCCGCGGATGAGTTCCATCGCGAGGCTTGCGGCGGCGATGGCCGTCTCGCAGCCGAAGGACTGGAAGCTGGCGCGATCGATCACCTTCCGGCCGCCCTCCTCCTTGAACTTCACCCACACGCGCAGCATGTCGCCGCACTCGGCGCTGCCGACCGTGCCGATGGAATCGGCGTCGGGCAGTTCACCCATGTTCTGCGGATTGGCCATCGCGGCCGTTACCCGAGCTTGAAAGTCGTCATTCATTGGTTGGCTTAGGATGTATGGCCCACTCGCGATCCGCAACCGGCGAGACTTCACCCGCCGTGGCTGCTTTCCAGTCGATAGCGCGGCATTTTTGAGTCCACCTCGCGTGCCCAGGCGTCAATGCCGCCGCGCAAGTATTTGGCGTTCGCGAAACCGTGGCCGGCAAAATACGCCGCGGCATCGAGGCTCGCGGCACCATCGTGATCATAGAAAACCAGCAACGCATCGCGCGGGGCGGTGCTCATGAGCTTCTGCACAAACTCCTGGTTGACGAATTCCGCCCCGTCGATGCGCACAGCGTCCCATTCTTCGCGGGTGCGGATGTCGAGCAGGCGCACGGATTCGCCGCGCTCGCGCCGCTCCACGACCTCACGCGGGGTGATCTCGATCTGCCGGTCCTGTTCATGACTGGCCTGGATGTGGGCGAGCACCTCGGCCACGGGCAGATTGCCGTTGCGCTCGCAAAGTTGGGCGAGGGTCTCGGCCGGCTGGAAGCCGCAGCTCGAACAACCGCCGATGTGATATTTGCGAAAGAGCGCCCGGCGCGCGCCGGGATAGGCGGCCAGGACGTCGCTCATCGCACTCGCAGGAGAAATGGCTTCGGTGACAGTCATCACTTGAATCTAGCCACAGATTGAACCCCGATGGAACACGGATTTACCAGCACTGGCCGAATCTCTCCGAAACCCCGTGAAAGACAGACGGGTGCGGCTTGCTCGAAATGCCTGGATCCGGTCAAACCGCGAAGAACTTCTGAATCTCACGCACCACCTCGATGAAGCGGTCCACCTCGGCACGGGTGTTGTAGAAGTAAAAGCTCGCGCGCGCCGTTGACGGGACGCCGAGTTTTTTCATCAACGGCTGCGTGCAGTGGTGCCCGCCGCGCAAAGCCACGCCGTAGCGGTCGGCGATGGTCACCACGTCGTGCGCGTGGACGTCGTCGAGCAGGAAGCTCACGAGTCCGCCGCGTTCGCC
>CAZUUP010000425.1:0-5495 GCA_964623105.1 uncultured Akkermansia sp. | reverse complement strand
CGCTACGGCTTCATGAAATTGAACACCCCCAGCCGCCCGTTCGGTTCCAGCGAGAACACCAACTTCATACCCTGCGTGATCTGCACCGCCGCCCCGTGCCGCACGTACTCCCCGTCCGCCACCCACATGTCCGCGCCGCTTTGATTCACCAGAAACCACCGCCGGTTGTGAAACGTGAAATACGCCTGCGGCGTCCGGTCCCCGTCGTGCGGCGACACATTTGCGAACGTGTGCCACTTGTAGAGATACAACCCGTTCCAGATCGTCAGCGAATGATTCTCATCCGAGTACGATCCCGCACTCGTTTCCCGGTAAAAATCCACATACGGCACCGGCTGCCCCAACGGCCGCCCGCTGTGCGGACAGGCCAGCGGCAGATTCCGGTCCAGCACAAACCACTCGCCACCCTCGGGTGACGGATGCAGCAGGTCGAACGTCTTCGACAACCCCTGCTCCCATTCCATCGCTGTCGCCCGCTTGGCCGGATGATGCAAACCCTAGACAAACGTCTTCTGAAACAGCCGGTCCAGATACGGCCCCAACCGCCGCGCCGGCACCGCCAGCGGCTGCTTCGGATAATTCGACCGGTCTGTCGGATGCTCGATGTACAACGCCCGCGCCCCCATCATCAGCACATCATCCTCCTCCGCCGAACGCGTCGTATGAATCTTCGGCCCGTGCAACGGATGCCGCTGCAGCAATGTCTCGTATAACAACACCGCCAGCGCGTGTTGATCCGTCTCGATCGACGGCAGCTTCTTCCCCGCCACCACCTCCGGCGCAATATATCCCGGCGTGCCCAGCACCGTCGGCGGCGCCAGTCCCGGCACCACCAGCGAATCAATGTCGATCACACAAGCATCCCCGCCCTTCGGATCAATCAGCACGTTGTTATGCGACAGGTCGGCGTGCGCCAACCCCGCGTAATGCAGCCGCCGCACCGCGCTCGCCATCACCGAGCACACCTGCAAATAGCGCAGGAAATCCCCCTTCTCGGATTCCGGCAGCAACCGCCGCGCCTTCGTCCCCGTGAACCATTTCCCCTTCTTCTCCCGCATCTCCCCCGTGCGATCCCGGAAGAAAAAATTTGGCCGGTACACCGGCGTCACCACCCCCAGCACCGGCGCGTGCAGGTTGTGCCGCCGCAGCCAGTCCGCCGGAAACCGGTTCTCCGCCCCGTCCACAATCCCCAGCGGCCAGCAGAAATGCTTCAGCCAGTGCTCCGCCTGCGCCCCGCTCGTCGTCGGATTGTACGACCCGATGATCTTCTCCAGCCGCCGCATCCGGTCCAGCCGGTCATCCAGCTGGCCAAAAAAGAATCCCACCACATGGCCGCCCTCCTTCGACTTGAACACCACCTTCTCGCCGCCCGAAGCCAGCGGTTCGCTGTGAAAGAGCAACTCGCCCCCGCCGTGCAACCGCGCCTTGATGAACGCCTCGTGGCTCATGCCCGAATCCCGTCCGCCTCCCCGCGCGGGTCCCCGCCTGGCCACCCGCCCGCTCCTCGTTGCCCGGGACTGATCATCGCCTTCATCCCTCAAAACGTCACCGTCACCGGCCGCCGCTGCATCAACAGCACCGTCCGGTCGTCATTCTCCCCGCGCTTCTCAAATTCCAGCCATTGCCCCAGCGCCCCCGCCGCCCCTTCCTGCGCCAGAATCGCCGGCTGCACCGGCTGCATCTTGAAATCCTTCAACGGCTCGCTCACCCCGAGATAAAGCTGCCGGAACAATTCCCCCGCCTTCTTCGCCACCGGAAAAAATGGATCCTCAATCCCGTCCGTGCACAACAGCACACACTCCACCGCCTCCGCCGGCCCGATGAAATCAATCCGCTTGGCCTTCTCCCGCGCGTTGTCGTCCGGCACAAAACAACTCACCTCGCCCGAAAACTGCCCCGAATCCGCCTCCCCCACCCGGCGCGTCGAGCCGTCCCGGTTCAACACCAGAATCGCCCCGTCCCCGATCTGATTCGCCAGCCACAACTCGTGCTTCTCCCCGCGCCAGTGCAGCAACGTCAGCAACGTGCAGCGATAATCCTTCGCAACCGTCTTGGTCTTCGCCGCCATGTCCACCAGCGCCTGACACGCAGCCGTCTGCGCCGCCGTCAGCAACCGGCCCAGTTCAGCTTTCAACTTGTCAGCGTCTCCCGCCACCCCCCGATCCAGCCTGCCCAGTTCCTCCGTCAACCGCTCCGTAACCGTACGCACCGCCACATGGGAACCCAACCGGCTCAACGCACAACTCCCCGCCCCATCCGAAACACACAACACCGCAAACGGCTCCCCCGCGCCGAACGCCAGCGCATCCTCGCGATGCGTCGCCTTGTGCGCATGTTGCCGGCCCCGCCGCGTCGCTCCCACCACCCGCCAACCGCCCGGCAGCACCCGCTCGGTCGCCGCATTATCCTCGTAGATATGCGCCCGCAAACCCGGATAATGCTCCGCGACTTCCCGCGGACACCACTCATCCTTTGCGGGCAGATTTAGAAACTGCGCGGCCTTCGGCGCCGCCGGTTCAACCGGCTTGGGACCAACCGCCGGCCCCGCACCCTCCACCTTCGTCGGCGCCGCCAGCAATCCGGCCGGCGGCACAGGTGCCGGCAATCCCCCCGGCCGCGCCGGCTCCTTCGCCGTCGCCTCACCCGCGCCCCCGCGCGCCCCGTCCACCACCTTCGCGCCTCGCTCACTCTCCCCAGACACCTGCGCGCTCTTCGCCCCATCCGCTGTCTTCCGCTCCGCCGCCGCGCCGGGACCCGATCCCGACACCCCCGGAAGCACCACCGCCAACGCGCCCGCCCCCTCGCGTTTCCCAGCCTCAACCGCTTCCTTTCCCGGTTCACTCCGCCCCGCCGGCACCATTCCGCCCTCCGCCACCTTCTCTGTTTCCCGGGGAATGCTCCGATCGATCTTCAACGTCTTCACATCCGGAATGCTCGCCGCCCCCGCGGGCTTCACCGCCTCCTTCACGTCCGTCTTCGAAGCCTCACGACCGGGCACCGGTACCACCGGCTCAGGCGACGCCTTCGGGCCGCCCGACGACGGAACCGCGCCACTTGCGCCGTCCAACCCAGTTTTACCAGCGTCCGCCGGGGAAGCGCCCGCCGGCTTCTTCGCCTCTTTGCCTCCCGGCTGCCGGCTGAAAAACTTGTCAAACATGGCTCGTTACCCGGTTCCCAGCCGCTCCGACCAACCCACCGGCCCATCAAAGCCCGGGCCACTCCGCAGCACCGCCGGCGGCGTCACGGATGAATGACAATCTGCGGCGGTGGCGGCGGCAACGCGATGCCCTCCGTCGGCGCGGCTGCCGTCCCGCCGATCTTCGCACTCGTCTGCTTGATCGAGGCGCTGACCCACTTGAAGAACTGCTTGAAAGCGTCCGGCGACATTTCCTTCATGATGAGCACCGTCCCGGTCACCCGCTTCAGCACCTCCGGATCCGCCGCGTCGCCGCATGCCACCGCGATGATGTTGCCCGGACGCTTGGCCTTGAGTTCATCCGCAAAATTGTCCCAGCGATCCGTCGGGGAACCATCCGTGAAAATAAATACCAGCGGCTTCCAATCACCCTTCTGCTCCGGGGTCGTCTTTTGCACCTCCCGCTCCATGCACTCCATCAACAGCTTCAACGCCGCCCCAAACGCCGTCGTCCCCGCCGCCTTCAAGTCCGGGGGCGTGAACAGCGACAACTCCGTAAGCGGCACCAGTTGCTGCGCATTCGCGTCAAATGTGATCACCGAAAGATACGCGCACTCGACCGACGACGGGTCGCCCATCAACTCGCTGTGCAACGCCCGAATGCCCGATTTGACGGACTCAATCGGGTTTCCCTGCATCGAACCGGAGCAATCGGCCAGAATATAAACCGGCAATCTTCTCACTGACATGGCGAATCCTTTCGAGTTGGTGTTGTTGACAGCTACGCCCGAAAGAATCCTCCAACCTGCCCATCACGCAAAGACAATTTTCGCCGCCAACCCACCCCTCCAGCGTCTCCTCCCGACCCACGCAATCACCCCGTGCGAACCGTCCACCTCACCCGCGACGCGCGGCGTTCACGCCCCGGAAAACCCCACCTGTAACAATGCATTCCCAGCCCCCCCACGATTCGACACCCTGTTGGCCGCGCGCCGCGCCTCTCCGAAAAATCCGCTCCAAATTTGGATTCCATTTCCCTTTGCGCCGCCTGCGTCCTTGCCATCCCGCCCCGACCGACCGATAAAGTTCCTTCCGCAACATGACCTTCAAACTTGCCCATCGCCTCCCCAAGCCCGCCCTCTTCGCGCTCCTCGGCGGACTCGGCTGCGCCCTTGGCTGGGCCGCGGGCGAACCCCTCCTCCTGCTCGTAAAACCCAAGCCCCAGGACGCCTCCCGCCAACCCCAGGCCGCCCCCGTCCTCGTCTTCAACAACGAACTCTCCAAGCGCCTCGAACGTGAATCCGCCAAATCCGGCGACGTGCAGATTTCCCTCATGTGGGACAATCGCAACGACATCGACCTCCACTGCCTCGCCCCGGGCAAGGAACACATCTTCTTCGGCCAGAAAAACGTCCCCTCCGGCGGCGAACTCGACGTGGACATGAACGCCCGCCCGCCCTATTCCGAAAAACCCGTCGAAAACATCTACTGGCCAGCAGGCGGCGCACCTCCCGGCCACTACGTCATCCAGGTCCATCATTACGAACAACACGACCGCGTCGGCCCCACTCCCTTCACTGTCGGACTGAAAGCCAACGGCCGCGTCCACGAATTCAAGGGCGTCGCCCGCCCCGGTGAACCCGCCGAAACCATCCACTCCTTCGACATCCCGCCCCCGGGCGCACGCGCCGCCGAATCCGCCCCAACCCGCTTCGCACGCGTTCCCTTCACCACCACGCTCATTATCGGACTCTGGACCGCCCTGCTCGCCACCTTCCTCGCACTCCTCATCGTCGCCGGCCAGAACCTCCTCCTCCGCCGCCCGCTTTGGAACCGCCAGCAAGCCCTCCGGCTCATCGGCGGCGGACTGCTCGCCGGTCTCCTCGCCGGCACTGCCAGCCAATACCTGTTTGCCCTCGCCGCCCCCACCCTCGCCGGAAAATTCCCCGCCGCCACCTGGTTGGTGAAAACTGGACAGGTCGCCGGCTGGATGCTGCTCGGTGCCCTGCTCGGCGCCGGCCTCAGCCGTTTCATCCCCAATCTCCCCCGCGGCCGCGCCAGCCTCGGCGGTCTCCTTGGCGGCCTCCTCGGCGCCCTCGCATTCCTGGTCGCCATCCGCGTCCTCGGCGAAGTCAGCGGCCGCCTCTTGGGTGCCCTCATTCTCGGTGGTGCCATCGGCCTCATGGTCGCCCTCGTCGAACGCCTCGCCCGCGAGGCCGCCCTCGTCGTCCACTGGGATCCGAACGAACGCACCGTCATCTCCCTCGGCGAGGAACCCGTCATTCTCGGCAGCTCTCCCGAGGCCCATCTCTATCTCCCCAAGGAAAAGGGATTCCCGCCCATCACCGCCATCGTCACC
>CAZUUP010000424.1:2627-5516 GCA_964623105.1 uncultured Akkermansia sp. | reverse complement strand
ATCAACAAAGGCGAGATGCCGCCCAAGAAAGAGCCGCAGCCCACGGCTGCCGAGCTGGGCAAGGTCGTGGACTGGCTCTCCCAGCGCATCAAGGAAGGCGAGGCGGTGCGCATGGCGAAACGCAGCCCGGTCTCCCACTACCGCCTGAGCCGCGAGGAGTATGCGAACACGGTGCAGGACCTGTTGGGCGTTTACTTCGATGTGAATCTGCCCGGCGCGTTCAACGAAGACCCGCGCTGGCACGGCTTCGAACGCATCGGCTCGATGCTGTCGCTCTCGCCGTCGCACGTGGACCGGTATTTGAAGGCGGCGGAAGTGGTCCTGGACCGGGCGTTCCCCGAGCAACCCGTCAAGGCAACCAAGCAGCGCCGCGACGCAGATGAGAAACGCCCGGCCATGCTGGCCGAGCGGGGCATCACCAACCGCGTGCGCTGGGCGATGTGGCCGGGCAACAGCCGGGGCGCGCTGAACACGACCGTGCCGGGGACGTATCGCGTGCGGATTCAGTTGAGCGGGCTGCGGCCGCCGGGCGGACGCACGCCGCACCTCTCGCTCTGGCACCAGCAGTTGAAGCGCTCGGTGTTCGACCAGGACATTGTCGCGCCGGAGGACGCGCCCACGGTCCTCGAGTTCGAGCTGGATTTGTCACCGGGGAACTACTCGCTCCAGCACGAGGTGCCGCGCGTCTTCAGCGAGGTCGGCAACCACACGCTGAACGTGCTCAACGGCGGCGGGAGCGTCTTCACGTCCACGCGTGACATGAGCACGCTGAACCCGACCGGCTACAAGCTATTCGATGACGAGCGGCAGCCAATTTACCCGATGCTGGTCGTGGACTGGGTGGAATGGGAGGGCCCGCTGGTCAGCGCGGCGGATTTGAAGAAACGCGACGGGCTGGTGCCGAAGAAGGACGGCGACCTCGCCGAAGCGCGCGCGTGCCTGACGCGGCTGGCCTCGCGCGCGTGGCGGCGGCCGGCCAACGAGGCGGAGATGGACCGCTACATGCGCGTGGTGGAGCGGGAGCTGAAAGCCGGGGAGAAGTTCCGTGCCGCCTACCGCGCGGCGATGGTCGGGGTGCTCGCGTCGAAGAACTTTTATTACCTCGAAGAAGGCTCGGCGACGCAGCGGCGCGACAAAGTCAACGACTGGGAACTGGCGTCGCGCCTGTCGTATTTCCTGTGGGGTTCGCTGCCGGACGAGGCGCTGTTCGCAGCGGCGCAGACAGGCAATCTGCACGAGCCGGCGGTGTTGCGGGCGCAGGTGGCGCGGATGTTCGCCGACCCGAAAATCAAACGCTTCACCGAGGCTTTTCCGAAGCAGTGGCTCCAGCTCCACAAGGTCGGCATGTTCCCGCCGGACCCGAAGCTGTATCCCGATTACGACAAGTGGCTGGAGCAAAGCATGGTGCTGGAGGCGGTGACGTTCTTCGGCGAGGTGTTCACGCGGAACCTGTCGCTGCGGGAATTCCTCAACTCCGACTGGACGGTGGTGAACCCGCGGCTGGCGGAGCATTACCAGTTGCCGCCGCTGAAGGAGTCCGGCTTTCAACGCGTAGGGCTGCGGCCGGAGGACCATCGCGGCGGACTGCTGACGCAGGCGGGCGTGTTGATGCTGACTTCGGACGGCACGCGGCATCGCCCGGTGCATCGTGGCGTGTGGGTGTCGGAAGCCATCTTCGGCAGAACGCCCCCGCCGCCGCCGCCAAACGTCGAGCCGCTCGAACCCACCCCCAGCACCAAACCCAAGGCAACCGTCCGCCAGCAACTCGAAGCCCACACGACGCACGCCACCTGCGCGGCGTGCCACCTGCGCATTGACCCGCTGGGCTTCGCCTTCGACAACTTCGACGCCATCGGCCAGTGGCGCACCGAGGAGCGCGTGACCGCCGGCAAGGGCGCGAACCCGCCGGTGAGTGCGCGCGGCACACTGCCCGACGGGCGCGAATACGACGGCCCGGAGGCTTTCAAACGGCTGCTGGTGGCGGACCTGGACCGGTTCGCGGAGGCGTTCGTGGAGCAGCTCGCGACCTTCGCCCTGCGGCGGGTGATGACGGGGGATGACACGGCGCAAATCAAGGCCATCGCGCAGGCGAGCAAGTCATCGGGGCACAACTTGCGCGGTGTGCTGGAGCAGTTCGTGGCTTCGGAATTGTTCCTCAAACGATGAACGCCCACGCAGCTCAGTTTCGGGAAGTTGATGCCCCGATTCTCATTAGCACCCGGCTTGAGCCGGGTGTTTGGGCGCGAAAATCCCCGCAACCGCTTCAGCGGTTTTCCCGTCCTGCGGCCGGGGTTGGCGCTTCCTCCCAAGCCGTTGAAACGGCTGCCCGATTCACCTTTCCACCAACACCCGGCTGAAGCCGGGGGCTAATGAGATGTGCAAGAAACTGCGATGCGCCCGATAAGCTCCACGACCTCCTTGCCTGCATTAGCAAACGCGCTACGCTCTTTTCGCATGAACTCCACCGTTGCCTTCCATCGTGGTTTGCAACCCGTGATGCAGTTGTTGCTGACGGGCAAGGAGCAGCAGGTCCTCGCCGCGCAGGCGGACCCGTCGCTACGGGACCGCATCGAGGAACTCGCGCGTAAATCCACGGAGGACGAGTTGACCGCCGAGGAGCGCGAGGAATACGCCGGCTATGTGAGCGCCAATAAATTTCTGGCGATGTTGCGTCGCGAAGCGCAAAGGATGTCCGCACCATGAACTCTCCCCGCCACGACCATTTGCTTACCCGCCGCCACGCCCTCCAAGGCTTCGGCGCCACCTTGGCCCTGCCGCTACTAGACTGCGCACAATGCCTGCGCGCCGCCGAGAAACCGGCGTCTGCGGTTGACCTGCAACGCGGACTCGCCGGCTATTGGAAACTCCAGGGCGACTGCCGGGACCATT
>CAZUUP010000424.1:0-2527 GCA_964623105.1 uncultured Akkermansia sp. | reverse complement strand
CTGCAACGCGGACTCGCCGGCTATTGGAAACTCCAGGGCGACTGCCGGGACCATTCCGGCGGCGGACATCACGGCCTCAACCACGGCGTGGACTTGCAGCACGGCGCGTTCGATGGGCGGACGGCCTTCATTGAAGTGCCGGCGAGGGACGACCTCCAGTTGGGGCGCGGGGATTTTTCCCTCTCAGCCTGGGTGCATACGGACAAGCTCGTGGACGACACGCTCGGCGATGTGTTGAGCTGGTATGATCCGCAATTGCGCCGGGGCGTGACGCTGAATCTGCATTCCAGCGCGGGCGGCTATCAGTCCTCCGGTGATGACCGGCACGTGAGCTTCGGTATCGACAATGGGAAGCTCGGCGATTGGCAGGACTGCGGCCGGCCCAATCCCACCAGCAATTACGTGAGCAATTCACTCACGGTCTTCGACGGTCATCTCTACGCCGCCACCATTGATGCCAAGGACGAGTCGGGCTGGGCGCATGTGTATCGCTACGCGGGAGGCAAGGAGTGGATCGATTGCGGCCGCGTGGGCAACCGCCGCACCACCGGCGTCATGGGCCTGATTGTCCATCAAGGTCATCTCTACGCGGGCACGTCCACCTACGACTGGACCCGCGTGTTCTCCGGCAAATACGACCCGGCCCGGGTCTATCGCTACGAAGGCGGCACAAAGTGGACTGACCTCGGCCAGCCGGGGCAGATGTTGCGCATCAATTGCATGGCCACCTTCGGCGGTCGGCTTTACGTGGGCGGCGACCGCGGGCTGCCGCCGGCCGGCGAGCGGCAGTGGACCGGCCGGCCGTATCAGGTCTTTGTTCACGAAGGTGGCACCACCTGGCGCGTCGCCGGCAGCTTCCCGGCCGAACCGCCGAAGAACTGTTATCCGCACGCGATGGCCGTGCATGACGGTCGGCTGTTCGTCGGCTACCCGAATGTCCACGCGTTCGATGGCAAGACCTGGGAGTTCGCCGGGACCCCGCTCGGGGACACGCCGGTCGAATTGAAGCCATTCCTCCAGGTGCATTCGCTCGCGGTGTTCCGTGGCAAGCTGCAGGCCGGCATGTGGCCCGAGGCGCGTGTGGTCGAACACCAGCGCGGCGAGCAATGGCTTGACCGCGGACGGCTCGGCGACGGCACGGAAATCAACGCGCTGACGGTTTACAACGGGAAGTTTTACGCCGGGGCCATTCCGCGCGGCGAAGTCTCGCGCTACGATGAAGCCGCCGGCTGGACCTCGCTGCGGAAGTTCTTCTCACCGCCCGGCTGGAACCCCGGCCCCGCAACCGCCCCCGTGCGCGAGGAAATCAACAACTGGACGCGTGTCACCAGCCTCACGGTCTTCCAGGGCCGGCTCTTCGCCAGCATCGGCAGTTGCACCAGCGCGGCGGAGGACGCTCCAGCCGGCATCCGCGGCAGCGTTCACTCACTGCAAGCGGGCCAATGCGTGTCGTATGACAAGGACCTCGGCGCTGGCTGGCGACATCTCACCGCCGTGCGCCAGGGCGGGGAACTCCGGCTCTTCGTCAACGGTCAACTGGTCGCGAAATCCGCGCCGTTCAATGCCGCAGACTACGACCTGACCGTGAAGCAGCCGTTGAAGATTGGTTTCGGCGAGCAGGACTATTTCACCGGCCGCATCCGCGAAGTGCGACTTTACCGGCGCGCGGTCACCGACGGCGAAATTGCCGCGCTGCAAAAAACACCCAATCTCGGCGAAGCTCGCTGAGCGGAAAACAGTCAGACCTTTCAGAATCGCGCAGTTGCAATGACGAAACCCAATTTTATGGCCAACATTCCCACGCAAAACTGGTTGCTGTCCCGCCGCCACGCTCTCAAGGGCCTCGGCGTCACGCTCACGCTGCCGTTCCTGGATTGCATGGTGCCGCTCCGCGCGGCCACGGCAGACAAGGCGCTCAAGGCCCGCCGCAGCGTCTTCATCTACCTGCCCAACGGCGTTTGCACTGCGGACTACCAAATCAAGGAAGCCGGCCCGGACTACAAATTGTCCAAGCCGCTCGTTTCGCTGGAGCCGCATCGCGACGTCATCACCCCGTTCAGCGGGATGCACCATCCCAACGGCCTGGGCCACCACCACAACTGCCAGAGCATCTGGCTCACGGGCGGAAAGATTGGGCAGTCGGTGCGCAACACGATTTCCGTGGACCAGCTCATGGCGCAGGTGACCGCACCCATCACGCGTTATTCGTCGCTCGAACTGAGCAACCAGGGCGGCTCGCTGGCGGTGAATCCTGACGGCATCCAGTTGCCGGCCACCTTCAGCCCGGGCCTCGCCTTCCGCGAGTTGTTCGAGGATCCGAAGGGCGGCATCGCCAAGCAACGCCGGGGCTACCAACGCCGCGGAAGCATCATTGACGCGGTGCTCGACGAAGCCCGCAGCCTCAGCGGCCAGCTCGGCAACGAAGACAAAGGCCGTTTGGAACAATACCTCACCGCCGTGCGCGAGGTGGAAGTCCGAACCGAGCGCGCGGACAAGTGGCTCGACACACCCCGGCCGAAAATTGAGC
>CAZUUP010000423.1:0-5554 GCA_964623105.1 uncultured Akkermansia sp. | reverse complement strand
CCCGCTGGCCGGGACACATCGCCCCCGGCACCACCTCGGACGACCTCGTCTGCCTTGGGGAAGTGCGAAATCAGAATGATGAAGGAAGAAAACGACCTCAAGGAGCGCACCAAGCAGTTTGCGCTGCGCATCATCCGCCTGTTCGGAAGTCTGCCGAAATCGATGGAAGCGCGATTTTGGAACTGAAAAGACCATGAGCGACGAACCCTTGCCCCAGTCCGAAATCATCCTCTACCAGACGGAGGATGGCCGGACCCGCATCCAGTGCCGGTTTGAGAACGAGACGCTGTGGCTGACGCAAGCGCTCATCGGGGAGCTGTTCGAGAAGGACGTGCGGACGATCAACGAGCATCTGGTGAACATTTTCGACGAGCGAGAACTGGAGCGGGAGGCAACTATCCGGAAATTCCGGATAGTTCGAACCGAGGGCAAACGGGAGGTGGCGCGGGAGATCGAGCACTACAACCTCGACGCCATCCTCGCGGTCGGTTTCCGCGTGCGCAGCCACCGGGGCACTCAGTTCCGCCAGTGGGCCATCGGGCGTTTGAATGAATATCTGGTGAAGGGTTTCACCATGGACGACGAGCGGCTCAAGAACCCGCCGGGCAAGGGGCAAAAGGATTACTTCGACGAGCAACTGGAGCGCATTCGCGACATCCGGTCGTCCGAGCGGCGCTTCTACCAGAAGGTGCTGGATATCTACGCGACGAGTGTGGACTACACGCCGAACACGGAGATGTCGCAGCAGTTCTTCGCCACGGTGCAAAACAAGATGCACTGGGCGGCGCACGGGCAGACGGCGGCCGAGGTCATCCATGCACGGGTGGACGCCGGAAAGCCCTTCATGGGCCTGCAAACCACGCGGCCCGGCGGCATCATCCGCAAGGAGGATGTGTCCATCGCCAAGAACTACCTCGACGGCCAGGAACTCGACACCCTGAACCGGATTGTGACGGCCTACATCGAATTCGCCGAACTGCGGGCGTTGCAACGCAAGGTGATGACCATGCGGGACTGGATCGCGAAGCTGGACGAGTTCCTCAAACTCTCCGAGCACGAACTGCTGGACCACGCGGGGAAGATTTCCGCCGAGCAGGCGAAGATGAAGGCCGAGCTGGAATATGAACGCTACCGGGCATTTCTCGATTCCCAACCGCGTCGCGTCGATTTGGAATTTGAAAAGGCGGTGAAGGTGTTGAAGAAGCTGCCAAAACCAAAGAAGCCCAAGCCGCCTAAACCATGAGCGCCTCATTCGTCATTCGACATTCATCCTTCAACCTGCTGCCCACCCTCCTCGGCCAGCCGCAGCAGATGAAGCGCGACAACCCGCGCCTTGGGGAAGTGCGAAATCAGAATTATGAAGGAAGAAAACGACCTCAAAGAGCGCACCAAGCAGTTTGCGCTGCGCATCATCCGCCTGTTCGGAAGTCTGCCGAAATCGACGGAAGCCCAGGTGCTGGGCAAACAACTGCTCCGCTCCGGAACCTCCGTCGGGGCGAATTATCGGGAAGCCCATCGCGGACGAAGCAAAGCCGGGTTTATCGCCAAATGCGGCGGCTCCCTTCGGGAGTTGGAAGAATCCGCGTATTGGCTGGAACCGCTCGTCGATGGAGAAATCGTGCCAGCGGCAAAGCTGCAACCCCTCCGTGCCGAGTGTGACGACTTGACCGCGATTTTCGTCACCATCATCAAGAAAGCGCGGTCTCAAGGATGAAGGCTGAAGGTAGAATGCAGAAATCCCCACTTCTTCATTCATCATTCCTACTTCCCACTTTCCCCGTCCTCGCCCAGCAGACTGCCCTGCGCGATAGCGCATTACTACAAAGCGGAGCCTCACCGCAGGTCGTGAGCGAAGCGAAGGACAAACCGGCCATGGCCAGGCGCATGGCGGAGCGACTGGCAAATGTCGAATGCCGAAGTGCGAATGTGGAACTGAAAAGCCATGAGTGAAGAACGTGGCGAATTGCGAATGCCGAAATCCGAATGACGAACTGACCCAATGAGTGAGGAGTTAAAAAGACGAACCAAGAAATTCGCGCTCGACGTCATCGCGTTGTGCGCTGGCTTTCCGCAAGTCTTGGAAACACGCCACGCCATCGGGCAAGTCATCCGCTCGTCCAGTTCGGTCGCGGCCAACTACCGTTCAGCGTGTCGTGGAAAATCGAAAGCCGACTTCATCTCGAAACTCGGAACCGTCGAGGAGGAAGCGGACGAGAGCGGATTCTGGCTCGAAATGCTCCGCGACATCTTGGAATTGCGAAGTGCGAATGACGAACGCCGAATTCCAGCCAGTGGTTCAAGGACGGATATTCAAAATTCGAAACTCGACCTTCGAACTTCCCAAGAACTGACGCGCTTGCTCGACGAAGCGAATCAACTCGTCGCCATCACCGTGGCGTCACGAAAAACAGCAAGGGGAGGCGAATGATAAACGACGAACTTCAAATGACGAACCGAGAAATGTCGAATGACGAAGCGCGAACGACGAACCGCGTCCCGTTCAGTTCGACATTCGAAACTCAACGTTCGGACTTTGCATCATTCGACATTCGAAATTCAGCATTCGATATTTGCCCCGTCCCGCCCATCCTCGCCGTAGGGCACTGAAATCCTGCCCCCCTGTGACAGTATTTGTCATACCGGTTGGTGCAGAATGCGGAGAAAAACAGCCATGAACCGGTCCCATTCCCTGCTGCGAACCGCGGTTGCGAAATCTGCGAACGATGTTTCCGGCGCTGAGTTGGCTTGCGTTTCCTGTGACTTTCGGCTGAACTCTGGACCAAGCACAGGCGGCTTCCAACGTATGAAAACTCCCGCCACACCACCCCGGCCATGCCGGGAAACGGAAAGAATACAGGGCGGATCGGTTCGGCAGCAACAAACCAGGATAACCCGATGAAACCACTCACCAGCAACGACGCGGCATTTTTGGCGGCGTGCTCGGCCGTGTTCGACCGCACCACCAAGGCCCTTCCCCCGGCGATCGCCGGATCACTCCTCCATTCCCGATTGCCCGCACATCACGACTGGGCGCCGACCGCGTTGCCGTTCTTCAATTCGGGCGATACCGCCGAGTTCGGCACCTGTGGACCGGGGTGACAGCCGGACTGCTACGTTTTCACCCACCGAAGCTTCCCATGGAACGCGCGGCCCAAAGCACCCAGCCCGAGGACGTGTTTGTGGACCTGTTCCGCGAAGTCTTCGGCTTGGACAAGGCCCAACTGCTCGTTCACGAGTTTCCTTATCGTGATTTCCTCGGCAACCATCGTTTCGTCGATTACGCCCTCAAAACCGCTGACAGTCAGATCGCCTTCGAGATTGATGGCCCGGATCATTACAACGCCGCCCTGCATCCAAGCATTGGCGCGTTCTTCGCCAAGTTCGAGGACGACCTGCTCCGCCAAAACAGCCTGATCTCCGACCGCTGGCGGGTTTTTCGCTGGACTGACCGGCAACTGCTCCAGAACCCCGAGTTCGTGAAAGAGCAGTTATCGCTCTTCCTCGGCGCGATTCCCGGTTTGTTGGAATTCGACGAATTCCTCCCCAAGCAGCACGCCGCTTCGATCGACCTCCGGGCCCATCAACAAGACGCGCGGGCATGGCTCGACTCCGTCCGCGCCGCCGGGAAGACGATTGCCCTTCTCGATCATGCCACAGGAACCGGGAAAACGGTTGTCGCCATCGACGACGCACGCGCTTTCAATGGCCGCACGCTCTATCTGG
Organism: uncultured Akkermansia sp.; assembly: GCA_964623105.1. Classification (GTDB taxonomy): domain Bacteria; phylum Verrucomicrobiota; class Verrucomicrobiia; order Limisphaerales; family BJHT01; genus BJHT01. The sequence continues at coordinate 1,831 of CAZUUP010000423.1, read as the reverse complement.
CGCATCGGCGGGAGTTGGTCACTCAGACCCGCAGGCGTTTCCAGCAGTTCTGGCCGCAATCCAATCCCGGCGTATGGCTGGGGCGCACCCGCGACAATCCCGGTGAACACCAGGTGCTCTGTGCCTCGGTGCAAAGCTTGTCCGACTCGCTTGCCGAATTCTCGCCCGAAAGCTTCGACTACATCATCATCGACGAGGCCCATCACGCGCCGGCCGACACTTACAAACGCATTCTCGGCTACTTTCGCCCCAAGTTCATCCTTGGCCTCAGTGCCACCCCCGACCGACCCGACGGCAAGTCCGTCCTCGCCTTCTTTCAGGATTCCGCCCATCGGATGACCATTCAGGAGGCCGTCAGCAAGGGCGAGTTGGTCCCCATCCGTTGCGTACGGGTCAGGACCAACGTGGATCTCACTCATGTGCGCTTCAATCAGATCCAATACAGCGCCCACGATCTGGAGAATGCCGTCTTCGTCCCGGCGCGCGACACCCTCATCGTCGAGACGTGGCTGAATCACGTCAAAGGCCGGCGCACCGTGGTCTTCTGCGTCAACGTGCTCCATGCCGAAAAGCTGGCCGCCCGCTTCCGCGCCGACGGGGTTCCCGCTGAATCGGTGTCCGGTCGTGACCGCGACGACCGGCGGCAGGACATCATCCGCCGCTTCGAGCAAGGCACCGTGCAGGTTCTCTGCGCCTGCGACATCCTCAATGAAGGCTGGGACTGTCCCGCCGTGGAAGTCCTGTTCATGGCCCGCCCGACCCTTTCCAAAATCATCTACCTGCAACAACTCGGACGCGGCACCCGCAAATCACCGGCCACCGGGAAACAATGCCTCTACGTGTTCGACTTCGTGGACAACGCCGGGCGCTACAACGCCGGCCTTTCGTCGCACAAAATCTTCGGCCGGCAGGATTACCACCCCGGCGCGCTGCTCCTTGCCCCCGAGAGCGAACTGCGCGATGAGAGCGAGCGCTACCGCCGCGGCGAGAAGCCCAAGGCCATCCTCGATCTGGGATTGAACGCCGTCGCTTTCGAGGAGATCGACCTGTTCAACTGGCAGGATGTCGTCCGCGACATGCTGACCGCCGCCGATGCGGACCGCGAACTGGCCATCACCGAGGGCACTGTCCGCCGGGCCTTGGACCGCGGCGAACTCCCTGCCGCAGATCACACCCTCGTTCTCGGCGACCGCACCTACCACTACTTCAAACGCGACCGCCTCCCGGAAATCCGGCGCCTGCTCGGCGCTCCCGTGGTCAACGCCGAATCCATCAAGGCGCTCTTCCTGAACTTCGTGGATGAAAGGGACATGGCGGCCTCCTACAAACCCGTGCTCCTGCTTGCGTTTCTTGATGCGGCTTCCAATCGCGGCCGGGCCCGGATGACGGACATCGTCAAGGGATTCCGTGCCTTCTACGAAAACCGCGCTGCCAGTCAGCTTCCCGTCGAGCGCGCCTCCGCCCGCATGGCCCGCGTGGCCGACCTTTCCGATGCCGAAATCCAAAACGTCATCGTCTCCATGCCCCTCCGGAAATACCAGCAACGCCGCTATCTCGAGTACAGCCGCGACGTCGCGTGGCTCCAATTCAATCCCGACCTGTGGAAACAGTTGACCGACGCCGACATCACCCGAATCCGCGAACTCTGTCACCGCAGCCTTGAGCGTTACTATGCCCGCCTTGCCCCAGCCGCCTGAGCCGACCGGCCGCCTCACATTGCCCCACTTCGGCGAGATCGAACCGGAACGCATCTTGGGCACGGACGACCTCTTCGGTGTCATCACTGACAAGTTCCCGATCTCCCCCGGTCACACCCTGATCATCGCCCGCC
>CAZUUP010000422.1:0-5561 GCA_964623105.1 uncultured Akkermansia sp. | reverse complement strand
CGCTCACGGGGCCGAAATATCGGGGGGCTGGGCGGGGCATTCAATCTTATCCGTAACCATTCACTCGCAATCGCCGAGATGACCACAGAGACACGATGAACACAGAGGAAAACCAAGGGCTCGCCGGTCTTTTGCACTGCACTGAACGGTGATCGTGGGTGATGGTCGCATTCCCCGGATTTTCTCTGTGTTCATCTCGGCGTTTGCGACGGCTTGGATACGGCTTATCCGGAGCCAGAGTGGCGCAGTCCAGAGGTGCGGGAAGGATTTCCGCGCGGCCGGCCGGGCGGAGTTACTGGAGGCGGGTGGTGGCGACGACGCCGGTGGTGCCGAAGAGGAGGTTGGGAAGCCAGGCGGCGAGCCAGGGCGGGAGGGTGCCGTTGGTGCCGAGGGCGAGGGTGTATTTGGAGAGGATGAAAAAGGCGAAGCAGATGAAGATGCTGGCGGCGACGCCGACGAAGACGTTGCGGCGGCCGGGCAACATGCCGAAGGGCAGCGCGATGAGGACGACGACGAGGCAAGTCCAGGGAGTGGCGATGCGGCCGTGGAACTGCGTGTGGATGAGGGAGTGGGTGGCGCTTTTGAAGGAGGGATGGAGGCGGCGGTAGCTGGCAATTTCCTCGAGACTGAAGTGGAGCTTTTTGGTGGCGAGGACGCTGCTCATGCCGGCCACCTTGATTTCGCTGAGGATCTGGGCGGGGGTTTCGGTGAATTCGGCGAAGGCGATTTCGTTGGTCTGGCTGCGTTCGGGGACGTTGGGCTGGGCGGGGTGATAGACGAAGAGAAGGACGTTTTGAAAGGTCCAGACGCCGTTGAGGCGGCGGCCGTTGTCGGCGAAGAGCTGGCGGCGGGTGCCGTCGGGGCTGCGCCATTCGACGCTGGGGCGGTGCATGGTGTGGGTGGGAAGATGAAAGGCGGCGATGGTCCAGAAGCGGTCGTCGCGTTCGTTGCGGATGTTGACGTTGCGTCGCCATTCCTGCTCGGCGGCGGATTCGGCGCGGGCGTGCCGGTTGAGGATGCGGCTGGCGGCTTCGCTGCTGTCGGGGGCCCAGAATTCGTTGAGGGCAAAGAGGCCGAGGCTGGCGAGGATGCCGACGCCGAGGTAGGGGGCGCTGAGGCGCCAGAGGCTGACGCCGGCGGCACGGATGGCGACGAGTTCGTGATGGCGGGCGTGGTTCGAGAGGGCGTAGAGGAGGCCGAGAAGCAAAGCGACGGGGAGCACGGTGACTAGCAGTTCGGGAAGGCGGTAGGAGTAATACTCGGCAATGTCGCTCATGTCGAGTTGACGGGATTGAAACGTGTCGAGGGTGGTGAAGAGGTCGAAGGTGATCCAAAAAGCGAGGAAGCCGCCGAGGCAGTAGGCCAGCGGAATCATCAGTTCGCGGAGCAGGTAGCGATCGAGGAGACGCATGCGGGGAAGCTCAAAGCTCAAAGTTCAAAGCGCAAAGCTCAAAGTTTTTGGGTCGAGGTTTGGAGTTGGTGCGGGTTTATCAGGGGGTGATGGTGACTTGGGCGGCGGTGGGGGTGAAGGTGATTTGCCATTGGGTGTCGCGGGTGCGGATGGAGAGGGAGGCATTTTCGTTGAGGGGAAGGGTGACGGACTGGAGGGCGTCGGCGCGGCCAGAGAGATCGTAAACGACGACGAAGCGGGTGGTTTTGGCGTGGCGGCGCAGGAGGAGGCAGGGAGCTTTCTGGCCAAGATGGTAGCCGATGCCGGTGGCGGTGAAGAGGTCATTGGGGTTGGCGTCCGCAAGCCAGAGGCGAAGGCGGGGAGCGGCGGGTTGCCGTGGATTGGCAAGGAAATCCCAGCGGGTGGGGCCGGTGGTTTTCCAGTGGCGGGGTTCGGTGAGGTGTTGGTAGCCGTTGTCGGTGCCGGGGGCGAGGGTCTGGCCGGGAGGGAGAGGATCGGCGGGTTGCAGGGTGCCGCCGGCGACGTGGGCGAGCCAGTCGATGGGGCGGGTGCGGGAGGAATCGACTTCGAAACTGTCGGCGAGGAACTGGGTGGTGAGGAGGAGGGAGCGACGGAGGAGGACGCCGGTGTAGGCGGTGTCGCATTCCGCGGCGGCGGCGGAGAAGCGGTCGGTGGCTTGAAAGAAGAGGAGTTTGCCGGTGGCGGGTTGCTGGGATTCGGTGTCGATGGCGACGGTGTTGTGGGCGACGGTGGTTTTGGCCCAGGATTTGTGCTCGGGGACGCTGTAGGTGAGGCGGCCGGGATCGAGGAGCCATTCGCGCTGGTTGGCGTAGAGGGTGAGGCTGAGTTTGTCGGGGTGACCATGGCCGCCGCCGTGGGGTCCGTAATCGAAGAAGACGGCGGTGGCGTTGGTGCCGGAGCCGGCGCGAAGGATGGCGAGGCCGGTGGCGGGGAGGTTTTGTGACTGGGTGGGGAGCGGGGAGGTGGGGGCGACGGAGGGGCCGAGGAGGGCGGTGAGTTTGGCGGGATTTTGCCAGGCGGCGGCCTGGGCGTAGAGGGGGTCGCGGTAGGTTTTCCAAGCCCATTCCCAGGCGGGGGCGAACTGGCGGATGTCGCCGGGGTCGCTGTCGTTGATGGCGGGGAAGGTGCCGTTGGGATAGGCGGCGGAGAGCGGGGCTCGGAGCATGGCTTGAAGGCGGGGGGCTTGGTGGAGGGGGAGTTGGAGGCGGCGGCCGGCATCGACGAGTTCGAGGAGGGCCTGGAGGGCGTAGTTGTGGTAGGCCATGGTGCCTTCGTGCCAGAGACCGTCGTCGCCAAGGCTGCGCTGGAGTTGGTCGTAGTAGCCGCCGCGCATGGTGAGGACTTTTTGGACGAGGGCGGCGTCGGCGCGGACGGAGGCGATGGCGAGGAGGCCGGCGTTGTACCAAGTCTGGTGATTGATGGTGTCTTGATTGAAGGCGAGGAGGGTTTCGGCGGTGAGGCCGAAGAGGTCGCGCTCGACGAGTTCGCGATCGGAAGCGGTCCAGATGGAGGCAAGCCGGGTGAGGTCATAGCCTTTGGCGAGGCGGATGATGCCGACGGCTTCATCGAGGCTCTGGACGTAGCGGCGTCCACCCCAGCGGGCGAGGAAGCCGCGCATGCCCCAGCGGTCGAGACGGGTGGGATGGGACGGATATTGGCGGGCGAGGTGGAGGAGGATGCGATGGACGGCGGCGGCGTAGCGGTCGTCGCCGGAATGGAGGAAGGCCCAGCCGAGGGTTTCGGCGGCGCGTTCGGCGGCGTGATGAAGGTTGCCGCGGTGGGCGGTGACGACGCGATCGTCGGTGTAGAGTTTTTTGCAGCGGGGGCATTGGTGTTCGGTGGCGCTGTTGGGGTGGAGGTTGGCGCCGTCGGCGGGGCACGCGTAGTAGAAGATCCAGCCGCCGTGGCCGTGGGGGAGTTCGACGGGTTTGGCGAGGAGGGCGTCGGCGGTTTTGAGGGTGGCGGCGCGGGTGGCGGGGAAGTCCGGGGCGGCGCGGAGGTCGGCGAGTTCGGCGGGGGTGGTGGCGAGGCGGGGCGGCGGGGCGAAGATGGGGACGGGTTCGGCGGCGACGGTGCGCAGCGCAAGGGCGAGGAGGAGGATGCAGCGGCGGAGCAGCATGGGATTTTCGGGGAGCGTGGGGATCGGGATGGAAGCGTCATCCGGCGGGCGGAAGCAGACGGGACGTCTGGCGCCGGCGGGCAGGGTCCTGGGAGGTTCAGAATTTCACGGTGATCTGGGCGGCGAGGAGTTGTTCGCCCTGCTGGAAGGGGCCGGTCTGGTGGTTGTAGCTGTATTGGAGTTTGGTCTGGACGTGGCGGTCGAAGCGCCAGCCGAGGGCGGCATCGACGCGCCAGGCGTTTTGATCCCAGCGTTGGGAGGCACCGGCACCGTCGGGGATTTTGTCGAAGAATTGCTGGTTCCAGCGGAGGGCGGTGTAGAGGCCCGGGGTGAGTTTGTAGCGGGCTTCGAGGAAGTAGCCGAGGGTGTCGGTGTCGCCGACGTTGGGGACGGCGAAGCGGGAGGCGATGGCTTCACCCCAGAATTGCCAGTGGTGCCAGGCGAAGCTGACGTCGGAGGCGACGGTGGTCTGGGGGAAGTCGCGGGTACTGCGGCCGGGGGGAAGGGCGGGGGTGGTGGTGGCTTGGAGGTAGCCGCCATGGCTGACGGAGGCGCCGACGTTCCAGGCGGCGTTGGGGCGATGGCCGAGCCGGGCGGTGAGGGTGGGGTCGGACCAGGTGCGGTCGGTGGCGTCCCAGATGGTGGGACGGGAGGAGAGGGAGGCGTTTTTGATTTCAAAGGCGTAGTCGAATTTCTGAATGTGGCCGAAGAGGGAGGCGCCGGTGGTGTAGGAGGGGCCCCAGATGGTGGCGAGCCAGTCGGCTTTTTTGTCGGCGGAGTTGCGGCGGTTGAGGAAGGCGGCGGGGCCGGCGGGGATGGATTTGTCGGAGACGGTGAAGATATTTTCGTAGGGCAACGGGGCGTTGATGAAGGGGTTGTTCCAGGCGTCGTGGCGGTGGACCCAGTCGCCGAAGACGGTGGCGAATTTGCCGATCTGGAGGCTGATCCAGGGTTCGTGGAACGGGGTGTAGCGGAGGAGGTATTCGTCGAAGCGGGCGGAGCCGTCGGGCTTGGCGAGCGGGTCGAAGCCGCGGTCGAGGCGGAATTGGACGAGGCTGTAAAGGTGGTTGCCGAGGCGGGTGTCGAGGTAGAGGGAGAGGCGTGGGTTGAAAGATTGCGGATAGCTGCGAAAGAGGAGGCCGGGGGGACGTCGGTCGGTGGAGTAGGCTTCAAGGGTGGCGAGGGCGCTGATGTCGCTGCGGAAGAAGCCGTCGCGGGTGCTGAGGAAGAGGGAATCGTCGAGGCGGTCGAGCCAGGTGGTGTCGGCGTGGGTGGCGCCGGGAAGGAAGAGGAGGGCAGCGAGGAGAGGGAAGAGAAGGGCAAGCCGGAAACGGGGGGCGGGACGCGAGCGCTGCAGGCGGGGAGTGGAGCGTTGGACGGTGGGTCCGAATTGGGCGGAGAGGGTCGGCGGGTTCATGTCGTGGGTGAGTCTGGGGCGGGTTGGAGGTCGAGGAGGCGGTAGGCCTGGACGGGTTGGGCAAAGCCTTTGAGGCGGAGCTGGGTGGTGGGTTCGACGCGGGCGAGGTCGCCGAGTTTCTGGCGGGTGAATTCGCCGATGACGATTTCACCGCGGGCGGCGGAGGCGCAGAGGCGGGCGGCGAGGTTCACGCGTTCGCCGAGGACGGTGTAGTTCATGCGGTCGGTGGAGCCCATGTTGCCAGCGACGACGGGGCCGGTGGCGATGCCGATGCCGATCTGGATCTGGTACTGGGAGGTTTGGTTGAGCTGGTGCCGGGCGGCGAGCATGGCGAGGGCGCAACGGGCGGCATTGGCGGCGTCGTTGCCGTAGCTTTTCGGAGCGCCGAAGTTGGCCATGATGGAGTCGCCGATGAATTTGTCCACGACGCCGTGATGAGCGTACACGACTTTGGTGAGTTGGGTCATGTGCTCGTTGAGGAGTTGAATGACCTGGGCGGGGTCCATGTTCTGGGTGAGGGCGGTGAAGCCGCGGATGTCGCAGAAGAGGATGGTGGCTTCGCGGATTTCGCCGCGGAGGACGACCTTGCCGCT
>CAZUUP010000421.1:0-5563 GCA_964623105.1 uncultured Akkermansia sp. | reverse complement strand
TGGATCGAGAAGGCGCGGAAGCAACCGGAGAAGGTTCGGCAGGTGATCGAGAAGGTTAAGACGGACGGGCTTTTTCCGACAATTGAGGCGGTTCGGGCAAAGCTGGATCAGCCGATTGCGCTTGGATACTCAAATGTGGGGCAGGTTGTAGAGGCACCCGGAGGGGACGCAGGATATGAGCCGGGGGACCGGGTGGTTTCGAATGGACCTCATGCAGAATACGTGGTGGTGCCAAGGAATTTGTGTGCAAAAGTTCCCGGGGGGGTGAGTGATGAGGAGGCGGCGTTCACGGTGATCGGGGCGATTGGCTTGCAGGGAATCCGGTTGGTTCAACCTACTTTGGGTGAGGCGGTGGCAGTGACGGGATTGGGGCTAATTGGATTGCTTTGCGTCCAGTTGCTCCGGGCGCAGGGTTGCCGGGTGTTGGGGATTGATTTTGATTCGGCGAAGTGTGCGCTGGCGCGGCAGTTCGGTGCGGAAACGGTTGATCTGTCGGCGGGAGGCGATCCGGTGGCGGCGGGGATGGCGTTTTCGCGGGGGCGGGGCATGGATGCGGTTTTGATCACGGCTTCGACGCAGAGCAATGACCCGGTGCGGCAGGCGGCGCAGATGTCGCGGAAGCGGGGTCGGATTGTGCTGGTGGGGGTGGTGGGTTTGGAGCTGTCGCGGGCGGATTTTTATGAGAAGGAGCTGAGTTTCCAGGTGTCATGTTCGTATGGGCCGGGCCGGTATGATGAAGACTACGAGCAGAAGGGGCGGGATTATCCGGTAGGGTTCGTGCGGTGGACGGAACAGCGGAATTTCGAGGCTATTTTGGACATGATGGCGGCGAAGCGGATTGATGTGCGTCCGTTGATTACGCATCGTTTCAAACTGGATGAGGCGCTCAAGGCTTATGACACGGTGGCGACGGGGAAAGCTTTGGGGATTCTGTTGGAGTATCCGCGAACGGCGGGGGCGGAAGACGGAGGCGAGCCGGAGCGGTTGGTGGCTTTGCCGGGGGGCGCGGCTCCGAGTGTGCCGGAGGTGGTGGTGGGAGTGATCGGGGCGGGGAATTTTACCGGGCAGGTGTTGCTGCCGGCGCTCCGGGAAACCGGGGCGCGTTTGCGTACCATTGTTTCGGCCGCCGGAGTCACTGGCACGCATCTGGGGAAGAAGTTTGGGTTCGAGCACTCCACTACGGAATCGGACAGGGTTTTTGGCGATGGTGCGGTGAACACAGTAGTCATCACGACCCGGCATAACAGTCATGCCAGGTATGTCATCGAGGGGTTGAAGGCGGGCAAGCGGGTCTATGTGGAGAAGCCATTGTGCCTGACGGTGGAGGAGTTGGAAGCGATCTCGAAGTTGCACCGGGGCACGACTGGGGCGTTTGTCATGGTGGGGTTCAACCGTCGCTTTGCACCGCAGGTGGCCACGATGAAACGTCTGCTGGCAGGGGCGCCGCAGCCGAAGGCACTGGTCATGACGGTGAATGCTGGGGCAATTCCGGCGACTCATTGGACGCAGGATTTGGCGGTAGGTGGCGGGAGGATGGTGGGGGAGGGATGTCATTTCGTGGATCTGTTGCGACATCTGGCGGGCAGCCCGATCGAGCGCAGCACCGCGACTGTGCTTGGGGTTGCGCCGGGGGATTCGGTGACTGTGTCGTTGGGGTTCGCGGATGGGTCGATGGGGACGATCCATTATCTTGCCATCGGACACAAGGCGGTGCCAAAGGAGCGACTGGAGGTGTATGTGGGTGGGCGGGTGTTGGTGTTGGATAACTTTCGGGTGCTGACGGGGTACGGATGGCCGGGATTCTCGCGGCAGAAGCTCTGGCGGCAGGACAAGGGGCATCGGGCTGAACTTGTTGCGCTGGTTGATGCGATCAAGAACGGGAGGGGCAGTCCGATTCCGTTTCAAGAGATTGTGGAGGTGATGCGGGTGACGTTGGAGATAGCCGGGCAGGCGTCCAAGGGAGGGATGGTCGGTGCAGATAAAGAACGGGTGGCGTCTGCCTGAAGGGCGGACTCAGAACGGGGAAGGGTGATTGCGGGAGGGGCGCTTGCATCGCGTTTGGTGTCGGGGTTGTCGCGGCGGCCACTTCGTGATGCGATTCTCAATTGGCAATACTGGGAAAGAAGGTGGGTTTACGAGGTTTCCGGCGGGACGCCGGAAACGACACGCCAGAGGCGTGTGGTCCCCGGTAGCATGGGGAGCCCTGCCGGCGCAGTTGGGTGACTCGGGTTTGGGATGGTCAGCATAGCGTTGTGGGTTTGGCGCAAAGAATTGCGGTGGGGTATCAGGTGGCCCGGCACATGGGGGTGGGGTGGTTGTGTCGGCGTATGACTTATACCGTGGGTGTGAGGGCGGGGGTCTTGCGGCGGCGGATGCCTGCTGGGGAGTGGGGTGAAGCGGCTCTCCCAGCGTTGATCAGCGAAGGAAGTTGGTCTGGATCTGCTGAGTATGCGGCTTACCGGGTGGAGCGAGGGGCGAAGTTTTTTTTTCGGGCGGAACAGGTGGTCGGAAATCGGCCAGAGTTGCGTGTTTGGGATGGCGCAGGGGACGCAGTGTTGACCGATGCGGATCGGGTGTTGGGGGGTGAGTTACGCTATTTTGAGAATCAATGGGTGCGGGTAGGATTTCCGCCGGCGTGGCATCGAAATCCTTTCACGGGGTTGCAGGCGCCGGCTACGGAGCATTGGAGCGTCTTGGGTGATTTTGCGTTTGGCGATGTGAAGGTGCTGTGGGAACCGAGCCGGTTTGGTTTTGCTTACTTGCTGGCGAGGGCATACGCGCGCTCAGGCGAGGAGCGGTTTGTGGAGGGTTTCTGGACGACGGTTGAGGATTGGCGGGCGAACAACCCGCCACAACGGGGGGTGAACTGGAAATGCGGGCAGGAGGCGGGGTTTCGGGTCATGGCGTGGTGTTTCGGGATGCATGCCTTTTTGCAGTCGCCGTCGAGCTCTCCCGCGCGATTGGCGATGCTGGCGGAGATGCTGGCGGTGCATGGGGAACGGATTGCGGCCAATCTGGGATACGCGGTGCAACAGCAGAATAATCATGGAGTCAGTGAGGGAGCGGCTTTGTGGACCCTGGGGGTGGTGTTTCCGGAGTTTCGGTCGGCGGCGTCCTGGCGGGAGCGGGGGGGGCAGTGCTGGGGGAGTTGGCGAAGACTTTGATATACGACGATGGGGGTTTTTCGCAGCAGTCGGTGAATTATCATCGAGTGATGCTGCAAGATTATCTGTGGGCGCTGAGGGTTGGCGATGCGGCGGGGATGCCGTTGCCGGACGATTTGCGACGGAGGGTGGCGATGGCCGGGGAATGGCTGCGGGAATTGATCGTGGGATGTAACGGGGAGGTGCCGAATTACGGTGCGAATGACGGTGCGCTCGTTTTGCCGCTCACGAACTGCGATTATCGAGACTTCAGGCCCGTGGCACAGGCGTGCGCTTGGGTGACTGCGGGGCGACGGGTGTTTCCTCCCGGCCCGTGGGACGAGGAGGCGTGGTGGATGGGTGCGGCCGGGGACAATGGATTTTTCAATGGTGTGACGGGGTCTTCGACGGGGACGGAGGGCGTGGTGCTGGAAGGGGTGTCTTCAGTGGTGGGCGAGCGAGTTCCCGGGAATGAAATTTCGCACTGTGACAACTTGAAACCGGGATGCCTCCCGTACCGCCCTGCAGGCATGCTCTCCTCCACTCCGAATGGAGAGGGGAGGAGAGATGAGGCGCTTGGGTTCGGGGGGAGGGATGGCTCTGCTGCGAGGGAGCCGCGGGGAGTTGGGTTGGGCGGGTATTATCGCTTTGCGGGTCGGGAGAGTGTGGTCTTTACCCATTGTCCGGAACATTTTGTCCATCGTCCGGGGCACGCCGATTTGCTGCACGTAGATTTGTGGTGGCGAGGTTGCAATGTGGCGTTGGATGCGGGAACGTTCAGTTACAATGCGGAGCCGCCTTGGGACAAGGGGCTGTCCGGGACGGCGAGCCACAACACGGTGATGGTGGACGGCAGGGATCAGATGGACAAGGCAGGGCGCTTTTTGTGGGTGCCGTGGGTGCGGTCCAAAGTGCGGAGCAGCCAACGATCGGCGAAGGGCCAGTTGTTTTTCTGGCAGGCGGGGCACGATGGATATCGGCGGTTGGGGGAGCCGGTAAATCATGAACGGGCCATTGCCCGGTTTGGTGCGGATTGTTGGTTAGTGGTGGACCGGCTCACGAGCCGGGGGGAGCACGTTTACGAACTCAACTGGATGTTCCCCGATGTTCCTCACAAATGGAATGCGGCGGGTTGGGAGATTGAGTTGGAGATAGCTTGCGCCGGGTATTTCGTTACCGGCAGGTCGACGCCCAAGGCGAAGGCGGTATCGCTTGTGCGGGCAGCGGCGGATTCGACCCGCGGCTGGCAGTCGCGGTATTATCAGCATCGGGAACCAGCACTGTCGGTGCGGGTGCGGGTCGAGGCGGTGGTGGCGGAGTTTTACACGGTGTTTGCGCCGGAGCGGGTAGCGGTGGCGGTGGATGAAAAGAAGGTGGTTTTACGCGGGGCGGGTTGGACGGGATTATGGGAGTGCGGGGATGGGACGGGCGTAGGACGGCTGGCTAGTTCGCTACGATACGATGCGGATGCGCCGGATGAATTGGCGGTTGTGGCGTAGGATGTTCCGCAGGGAGTCTCGATCCCGAAGCCGGGAATTGAATTGCCGCAAAGAGCGCAAAATGACGCAAAGAGGGGTGCTTAAGAACAGCTTGGCACGAGGGAGAGCGGCTACTGTTTCATCGGTAGAATGGCGGTTGCGAATTGAGCCTTCTCATTTTTGCTACGGCGAACTTAGGAAGGTTAATTGAAGGTTCTCTATTTTCATCAGCACTTCACAACGCCGCGTGGGACTTCGGCGACCCGTTCCTACGAATTTGCTCGGCGGTTGATCGGGCGAGGGCACCGGGTGACGATGGTTTGCGGGAGCGGCGGATTGAAGGGTTGGAATTTGCGGGAGGTGCCGGGGACGGGTTGGTTGCGGGGGGATGTGGATGGGATTGATGTCATTGCTTTGCCATTGCCATACTCGAACCGGGATGGGATTGGGAAGCGATTGGTGACTTTTCTCCGATTCGCATGGAGGAGTTTGCGGGTTGCACTGCGTGAGGAGTGTGATCTGGTGTTTGCGACTTCGACACCACTGACGGCGGCGGTTCCAGGAATTGTGGCCAAGGTGTTTCGGCGGAAGCCGTTCGTATTTGAGGTGCGGGACTTGTGGCCGGAGTTGCCCCGGGCGTTGGGCATGCGCAATCCGTTGCTGCTCGGCGGAATGGGAATGCTGGAATGGATAGCTTATCGGACCTGTGATCGTGCGGTGGGCCTTTCACCGGGGATTGTGGAGGGAATCCGGCGGCGGGCGAAGCGAGGATTGCCGGTGACGATGATTCCCAATGGCTGTGATCTCGATATTTTCAATCCGCGACTACGGGGTGAGATCCGGTTGCCGGGGATAGAGCCGGGGGATTTTGTGGCGGGATTTACCGGAGCTCATGGTGTGGCGAACGGTTTGGATGCGGTGCTGGATTCGGCTGCGGTGTTG
>CAZUUP010000420.1:0-5571 GCA_964623105.1 uncultured Akkermansia sp. | reverse complement strand
AATCAAGGGGCAAACGCCGGTCGCTTCGTTCTTAACTGGACACCAGTGCGCAGCAGCGCGTCCCTACCGAGGCGTGGTAGGGCTGCGCTGTGCGCGGCCCTGCAATTTTCCGGTCGGGCGCGTGGGGAAGACGCGGGCGTTGATTGCAAACGGACGTCGCGGTGGGGGGAAAGGTTAGGGACGCGCGCAGCGCGTCCCTACCGAGGAAGGGGCGCGTGGGGATTGGCGGGGACGGTGGTTTGCAAGCGGGCGTCGCGGTGGGGGGGAGGGTTACGGACGCGCGGCAGCGCGTCCCTACCTTTTACCAACGGATTTCGTGGACGCGGCCGAAGAAGGGCCATTCTTCGGGTGTGGTCGCGAGGCCGGCCCGGACGGGGTTTTCGCGGACGTATTGCCATTTCTCGGCGTAGCTTTCGCCGTCGCGAAGGCGGTGGTGCGTTCCGCCGCGTTGGAAGGTGCCGGTGTCGGGATGGGTTTTGGCGAAGCGGTCTTTCCAAAAGGCCATCCATTTCTCGATGGTGAATTTCAGGTCGTGGGGCGCGCAGAAGAGGTGGAGGTGGTCGGGCATGAGGACGTAGTCGCTGACGAGCCACGCGGTGGCGATGTGTTCCCAGATTTGATGCAGGGCGCGTTGGACGGAGGGTTGTGCGAGCCAGCGTTCACGCTTGTCGGTGCAGACGGTGAGGAAGACCCAGTTGGGGCCGCTGAGGGAAATGTGGACTCCCTTGGCGGGTGTGCGGCGTCCGGGTTCGCGATAGGGATCATCGCTCATGGGGCGGGAGGTTATCGGTGGACGCGAGGGGGTGGCAATGGCGATTGGTCGTGAAAGCGGGTCGGAGCAGGGCGTCGGGGAAAGGGGAGCTTTACGGAGAATCCGTGGGCAATGAATCGGGCCGGCAACTTTTGAGGCTGGGGAATATTTTGAAGCTGGGGAGTTTTCAGGCTCGGCAACGAGGTCAGACCGAATTCCCATCCTCGATTCCTTCGCCCCCCAAATCCCGTCGCCGAACCCCAGACCCGGCTGCGGCGTGGATCGAATTCACTTTCGTTCGCTCGCCAGGCCGTTGCGAATCTTGCCGTCGTGTCCGATGAGGGGTTGGGGGTTTTCGACCCGGCCGAGGGGACGGGAGCCGGGGGCGGGACCATCGAGGCCGAGATCGTCTTTCATGGCGGCAACGAGGGCCGCGAGTTTGGCGATGATGTCTGGGTTGGCGGCGGCGACATCGGTGGTTTCGCCGAGGTCGGTCTTGAGGTTGAAGAGTTTGGGACTGGTGGTGGGTGCGGCCGCTCCCGCCGGTCTTCTCGCTGCGGCGGCCTGGCCGGGCCAGGCGGTGCTGAAGCCGGCGAGCTGCATCTTCCAATCGCCATGGCGGACGGCTTCCAGACGGAGGCCGCGGTAGTAGTAGAAGGTGTCGTGGGGCGGCTTGGCGGTGTTGTCACCGGCGAGGACGGGCCAGAGGTTCGCGCCGTCGATCTTGCGGTCGGCGGGAACACGGCCGCCTGAAAGCGTGGCGAAGGTGGGGAGGATGTCGAACATGCCGGCGATGGCGTCGGAGGCGGTCCCGGCGGGTATTTTGCCGGGCCACCAGGCGATGGTGGGGACGCGGACGCCGCCTTCCCAGGTGCTGCCTTTGTTGCCGCGCAACGGGGTGTTCAGGCCGCGGGCGGTGCCGCCGTTGTCGCTGGTGAAGATGACGAGGGTGCGGTCGGCGAGGGACAGTTGGCGGAGGGTGTCGAGGACGCGGCCGACGCTCCAGTCGGTCTCCTCGACCCAGTCGGAGTAGATGCCGTTGGGCGATTTGCCGGCCCATTTTTTGCCGGGATAAATCGGGAAATGCACGGAGTTGTGGGCAAGGTAGAGAAAGAAGGGGCGGGTCTGGTTGCGCGTGATGAAGGCGGCGGCTTCGTCGGTGTAGAGTTCGACGAGGGACTGCTGGTCATCGGGGAGGACGCGTTTGACGACTTTGCCGTTGCGCATGAGCGGAAGCGGGGGCTGGCCTTTGGCGTTGGAATTGGGATTGGCGGGCGGGAGGGGCTTGCCCAGATCGCTCTTCACGCCATCGGCGGCGGGGCCCATGTCGTTCGAGTAGGGCAGGCCGAACCATTCGTCGAAGCCCTGACGCGTGGGGAACAGTTCGGGTTGGTCGCCGAGATGCCATTTGCCGATGATGCTGGTCGCGTAGCCGACGGATTTGAGGACTTCGGCGACGGTGGTTTCGGCGGGCGCGAGGCCGACGGCGTCGTTGGGAAAGAGGACGTGATTGATGGGCAGGGCGCGCTTGGGATAGCAGCCGGTCATGAGCGAGGCGCGAGAGGGCGAGCAGACGGGGGCGGCGTAGAAGCAGGTGAGCTTGCGACCCTCGCTGGCCATGCGATCGAGGTGGGGAGTGCGGTTGAGCTTCGAGCCGAAGGGGCCGATGTCGGCGTAGCCGAGGTCGTCGATGTTGATGACAATGAAGTTCGGCTTGGGGACATCGGCGGCGCGAACGCAGGCGGGTGATGCGAGCAGCAGGGCGGCGAGGAGGAGTTGTTTCATCGGGATGGCGGGATGGTGGCGTTTTGTTTCGTTGGACGGTGTGTTGCAAGCGAGGGTTACAGCAAAGGACTGTGTTGCCAACGCAGCATTGCGCCTGCTGGACGGGCGGATGAGGAAAAATAACCGGCAGCGTTAGGGGCGCGGCGTTCACGCCGCATGAAGCCCCGACTGGAACGGTGCGCTCTAAAATTTTCCTGCGCGCGGGTTTGAGGCTGTCCGCTGGACGCTTCCAGAAATCGGGGCGCAATTCGGATCAATGCAAGAGTTCGACGCGGCTGACGGTCACGGCCTGGCCGGAGAGGAGGACGCGGTCGTTGCGCACGCCGATCTTGATGACGCCGCCACGGGCGCTGGCTTGTTGAGCAGTGAAGTCGTCCTGGCGCAGTTTGGATTGCCAGTAGGGACCGAGGGCGGCGTGGGAGGAGCCGGTGACGGGGTCTTCGTTGACACCCGACGCCGGGGCGAAATAACGGGAGACGAAATCGAAACCGGGGACGGTTGAGCGGGCGGTGACGATGATGCCTTGCACGGGAATGGCACCGAGGCGTTGGAAGTCGGGTTGGAGCGCGCGAAGCGTGGGTTCGTCGGCCACTTCCACGAGCCAATGGAGGACGGCTTTGCCGACGAAGAGCGG
Organism: uncultured Akkermansia sp.; assembly: GCA_964623105.1. GTDB lineage: Bacteria > Verrucomicrobiota > Verrucomicrobiia > Limisphaerales > BJHT01 > BJHT01. The sequence continues at coordinate 2,401 of CAZUUP010000420.1, read as the reverse complement.
TTGCACGCCCAGAGCGGGCAGCAACTCGGGCGGAGCCTCGGCGGCGTTGACGGGGAGCGTCGGGAAATCCATTTCGATCCAATCGCCGGTGCGACGGCAGGTGAGACAGCCGCTCAGGGTGTGGAAGCGGGCGGGCTGGGACGGGGAGAGGACGCCGGTTGTCCAGAGCGTGTGGGCGCTCGCGAGGGTGGCATGGCCGCAGAGTTTCACCTCGGTGGTGGGTGTGAACCAGCGGAGCGCGAAACCGTCGGCGACCGGATGCACGAAGGCGGTCTCGGAAAGGTTCATTTCGCGGGCGACGAGTTGCATCCAGACGTCGTCGCGCGGCGCGGGCAGGACGCAGACGGCGGCGGGGTTGCCCGCGAAGGGACGGTCGGTGAAGGCGTCAACGACATGCAGCACAGTGATCTTGGGTGCGGGTGCGGAGGGCATGGGAAGCGGCAGATGGGCGAGGCTTGTGCGGGCGCAACGGGCGGGCGGGGAGAGACGGCGAGCGGGTTGGGAGCGGGTTCACTTCCCCGATTTGCTCTCTTGGGTTTCGAGCGGGATGAAGTCCTGTGAACTCCAGTTGACGGGTTGGCCGCGCCGTTGTCGGGCGAGCCAGTTGAGTGCGGCCTGGTGGACGATTTCGTGGCCACCTTTGAAAATGGTGATCCGGGTGGGGCCGACGGTCTTGCGGAAGAGGGGCGGCCATCTGCCCCAGACGGGATCGGGCGCAGCGGCGGGCCAGCCGTCGGGGTTTTTGCGGGTGGTGAAGAAGCTCTCGAAATCCGCGGCGGGCAGGGCGTCGGCGGGTGGAACCACGGCGTTGAAAGCGCGCAGCGAATGGACGAAGGGGACGCTGCCGGTGTGGCCGTCGTCGATGCCGGCGGCGATGTCGAGCGGCACCTCGGATGCGTGTTTCAGCCACTGCAACGGAGAGCGGCGGTCGGCGTCCCGGCGGCGGGCCTCGGTGTCGGGCGGGCCGCCGAGAGCGGACTCGATGTTCTGGGCGTAGCGGTCGGGTTTGCCGTTGCGGGCGTGTTCGGCGTGCCAGCGGGCGAGGTCGCTGATGCCGCACCACGCGCTCACGCCGGCCCAGAGTTCGGGATGCCTGCCGGCCATGACGAGGGCCATGTGGCCGCCGCCGCTGACGCCGACGAGATAGACGCGGGCGTCATCGACGGATGCATTTTTCTTCGCCCACGCGACGGCTTCGACGATGTCCTGCACGGCGCGATCGGAAGCCAGGGAGGCGGGTGTTTTGTTGAAGCCCCGGAAATCGGGATGAAGGAAGTGCCAGCCCTGACGGAGGCACCACGCGGCATACACGGCGTCGCCACCGGCGGAATCGTAGGTGCTGCTCCAGGTGTGGAGGCCGACGAGAAGCGGTTTCCTGCCATCTCCCGGAGCGGCGAACCAGCGCGCGGCCTGGGTGGCGCCGTCGCTGACGGGGATGTGCACGACACCCACGCCGGCCGGCCACTTGTTGTCACTGGCAATGGGCGGGGGCGGAGGCAACTCGGCAGCCGGGACGAGGGCGGCGCAGGCAAGGAGGCAGACTAGGATTGGGTGCATGGATTAGAGAGATTTGGCAGCGGGTGGATTGCGGGGGGCGAGATGGAAAATTTCTCCGGAGACGCTGGTTTACGATCGATTGCGGGCGCGCTCCATGGCCGCGGCGATTTCGCGTTCCATCACGGGCAAGGGATTGAGCCAGATCAGCGGGTCGCTGACGGCGGTGACGCGGTTCGTTTTGGGATCCCAATGCACCGGACCGAAACGGGCGGGCGCGGGCCGGTCGCGCAACAGGTGGCCCATGGCGTCGTCCTTGTTGAAATGCCAGAACTCGAAGGGGAAATGGATGAAGCCGTGGGCCTCGACCATGGCGGTGATTTCCAGACGATTGCGGAGCGCGTCGGGCGTGATGAACGGCGAGCGCATGGGCGTGTTCTCGCTCATCTCGAGATAGGGAAAGCCGCGCCAGACCTCCGAGCCGTCGTCGCGGCGGAAGACGGAGACGTCGATGGCGGAGCCGGACATGTGCGTGCCGATCTTGGGGATGTTGGCGACGAGGACGAGCGCGCGGCGCGCGACCATTTCGACGGGCGGCAGGGTGCCGCCATTTTCCCAGATGCACTTGCGGACAATGGCATCGAAAACCTCGGGTTTGCGCACGAGTTGCCCCTGCATCTCGAGCGAGCGGAAGGCGTCCTCGATCTTCAAAATCCACCCGCGCGCATTCATGTCGCGGCCCACGTTCACCACGTCACGCACGAGGCTTTCGCGCATGTAAAACACGCGGTCGAGTCCACCGGCGATCTTGGTCGTGGAGAAAAGCATCTCTACGCCGGCGGCACGCGCTGCGTCCGGCAGCGAGGCGAAACCTTCCCCGCACTCGCGCACCTCGAAGGGAAGAATC
>CAZUUP010000419.1:0-5590 GCA_964623105.1 uncultured Akkermansia sp. | reverse complement strand
TCGACGGCGACAAGTCGCCTGCGGAAAGCGGTGACAAGTCACCGCACTCCAAAGGCAACATCACCCGCATCGAACTGACATGGGAACAACGACATCCCACCCCATGCCCCAGACATCCCCAACACCATTCCGCCTGAGCACCCTCGGCGCATGGGTGGCTGCGCACGCGGCGACCATCCCGCTCCTGCTCATGGCCACGGCCGCCATGGCAGGCGGCGACAATCCCGCGTTCTTTGGTCTGCCGGTAGGATTCGGCTTGGTGCAAATCCTCTTCCTTCGCCGACAAATCCGGTTCGCCTGGCTATGGCCGGTGCTGACCGTCGTCGGCTCTTTCCTCGCCATGTTTTTAGGTCTGGGTTGGTTCTGGATTCCGGCGATGGGGCTTGGCTTCGGCGTCGCTCAACTGCCGCTCCTGATCGGGCGCGGATACCGCTTCGCCCAGCTGTGGATTCTATGCAGTGGCTTGGGTTGGGTCGCCGGATTCTTGCTGAACCCCCTGATGGATCGCGTCCTTGCGCTTTTTGTCGGCAGGCCACCTTCTGGTTCCCCAGCGTTCTGGACCCTCTACCTTCCCGTCGCGATCACCTACAGCGCCGCGACCGGAACCTATCTTTATTTTTGCAGTCCGCAGCCGAAGAGCGCGTCAAACCAACCGGCCGCGATCAATCCTGACGAACCGAAAACCGTTCTCACATGAATCCCCTCCCTCTCTCCCGCCGCGCCGCCATCGCCCGATTTGGTGGCGGCATGGGCACGCTCGGCCTGCTCGCGGCGCTGCCTGGCAGTGCCTACGCGCTGCCGAACGCCAACGCGCCTGCCTTGGCGGTGCCGCACTTTCGGCCGCGCGCCAAGCGGGTCATTCACCTGTTCATGAACGGCGGACCGTTTGGCCCGGACTTCTTTGACCCCAAGCCGGACCTGACCAAGTTCGCCGGGCAGCGGCCGGCGGGCGCGGACTTGCGCACGGAACGGCCCACGGGCGGGCTGTTGCCGGTGCCGTTCAAGTTTTCCAATCACGGCAAGTCCGGCCTGCCCGTCAGCGAATTACTCCCGCTCACTGCGCAGTTCGCCGACGACCTCTGCATTCTGCGCAGCGTCCACACGGACAACCCGAACCACGGCCCCGCCCTGCTCCTGATGAACAACGGCACCATGACGCCCCGCGTGCCTGCGATGGGCGCGTGGTGCAGCTACGGCCTCGGCACCGAAAACGCCAACCTCCCGAGCTACGTAGTGCTCTGCCCCGGCCGGCCCGTGCGGTTCTCGATTCTTTGGACCAGCGCATTCCTTCCATCACAGCACGGCGGCAGCTACATCAATCACTCGAACCTCGATCCCAAGGCGATGATCCCGTGGCTGCACAATCCGCGCACCGCGCCGGACGCGCAGCGCAAGCAGCTCGATCTCCTGGGTGAAATGAACCGCGAACACCTCGCCGCGCGCGGTGGCGCGGACGCCGCGTTGCAGGGCCGCATCGAGGCGATGGAGACGGCCTACCGGATGCAATTCGCCGCGACCGACGCCTTCGACATCACGCGCGAATCAGCGGCGACGCGGGAGACTTACGGCAAGGGACACTTCGCCAACGGCTGCCTCATGGCGCGGCGGCTGGCGGAGCGCGGCGTGCGCTTCATCCAGGTCTATTACGGCAACGGTCAGCCGTGGGACACCCACTCGAACCACGATCCTGCCACGCGCAATCTCGGCAAGGACATCGACCGTCCCATCGCCGCACTGCTCGGCGACCTGAAGCAACGCGGTCTGCTCGACGACACGCTCGTCGTGTGGGGCGGCGAGTTCGGGCGCACGCCGGTGAGTGAGAATGGCAACGGGCGCGACCACAACCCACACGGCTTCTGCATGTTCTTCGCGGGAGGCGGCACGCGCGGCGGCATGACCTACGGCGAGACCGACAACTTCGGTTTCAAGGCCGCCGAGAATCGCATGCACGTACACGATGTCCACGCGACCCTGCTGCACCTCCTCGGTATAGACCACGAACGCCTCACCTTCCGCTACGCCGGCCGCGACTTCCGCCTGACGGATGTACATGGGAACGTGGCGAAGGCGATACTTGCCTGAGCGCGGCGGAGCACGGCGTTCACGACGCAGACGCAAGCGGCGCGTCGTGCCGTTGGAACCAGGCGGTTGCAAGCGCGGTTCGCTGCGGTGTGAGCGCCGCGCTTGGCTCATTGTGTGTCGGTGGTCCTTGCGACCTTTGCGACTTGAAGGAGACGGCTTTGCGACTGAGATTCTTGCGACTCCGTATGAAACGACTGCTTCGGTTGGGCATTGGCTGGTTGTGCGCGCTGCTCGCAGGCACGGCCGGCGCGGTCGCCGCCGATGTCGCCGCGTATGGGGTCATCAAATCCCAAGCGTTTTTCCAGACGAACGACGGTCCGGCAGTAGCGCTTCCCACTGGCGGGTTCGCGTTCAACGCCTTCGTCATTGCGACCGGTCGCGGGGTGGTCACAAACGCCACGGTGAAGCCTTCCAATGCCACACCGCTGCGGACGCTCGGACCGCTGGCGGACGGGGTGGGGTGGCTGTTCGAGGAACGATTCGATTCGGCCGGGGCGCTGGACACGGTGTATCCGAATGGCGGATTTCTCTCGGCGGTGAACTACACGATGGCCATGCACACGGCGAACGACGGGATCCGCAGCGTGAACCTGGGTTTCACGGTGTTTGGCTTTTTCGCCGGTTATCCGCCGGCGGCGCAGGTCTCGAACGTCGTGGCGGCACAGGCAATCGACACGACGCGGGATTTCACGCTGAACTGGTCCGCGGCGGGGGTGCAGTCCATCGATCTGGTGCAGGTGTTGGTTCTGGATGGGGCGAGCAACGTGGTTTACGGGTCGCCGGCACCGTTCGCACCGGGTGCGTTGAGCAGCGCTTCGACGTCGTTTGTGATCCCGGCCGGGCGGCTGCCGGCGGGCACCAATTTGATCGGGCATGTGACCCTGGCGCGACCGACTTCGCTGCCCAATACGAATTCATACGTCGGGGCCGTGGGCATTTCGGGGGCAGTGCGCGACACGCAGTTTCCGATTGTGACGCGGCCTGCGCCGGAACGTCCGCGGGTGCAGTTGCTGACCGGGGCAGGCGGCAGCGTGCGCCTGAGTTTTCCGGTGGAGACGAACCGATTGTACCGGTTGCAGCGAAGCCTGGACCTCCTGAGTTGGTCGGATGTGGTGACGACAAATTCCACGGGCGGGACGGTGGGTGTGGACGAGAGCGGGACGGGCGGTTCGGCGGCGGGGTTTTATCGGGTGCGGATTGGGCAGTGAAGGGCATCACCATGCCAGATGACTCCAGAGATTCATTTTGACGGAACGCAGTTGAGGCTGATTGGAGCGATACCAGCGTCGCCCGAACCGAGGATGGCGAGCGAGGGGGACTTGGATCACACGGCATCGGCCAGGTTGAGTCCCTGCCGATAGTCAAACGCATGGCGCGTTTCTACCGTTTCTGCTTTTCCGCCGTCTCACGGAAGGCTTGAGCGCGGTTTTCGACGTAGGCGCGGTAGCCGGCGGGGTCCACGAAGGGATTGGTCTTCGGATCGGATTGGAGCCGGGCGACTTTGGCCTCCATGCCGTAGTAGTTGCCGTGGGCGCCGAGAAAAATGTCGCAGGGCAGGGATTTGAGGAGGCGGAAGGTTTTGGTGAAGTCGTTGGCGATTTCCGGATAGTCGCGGTTGGTGATGAGTTGGTAGCCGACGTTGACGTTGGGGCTGCCGATGATGACCACGTTGCGCAGTTTGCCGCCGTCCGTCGCTTGCAGGGTCCAGGTCGTGCAACCGCGCGTATGGCCGGGCGTGTGATGGGCCGTGAGCGTGGCTTCGCCGAGCGTCACGGTGTCGCCGTCCTTGAGCACGCGATCGACGGCGCAGGGCCGCCAGCCTTCCTGGTAGAGGTATTGGCCCTTGCCGCCGCTGGCGATGACTTCGGCGTCGCCGGCCATTGCCTCGACCCGCGCGCCGGTGAGTTCCTTGATGAGCGCATGGCCCGCGACGTGGTCGGAATGAGCGTGGCTGGCGAGGAGGATTTTGATGTCGGTGAATTTGAACCCCAGCTTTTCCACATTGGCGCGGATGATGGGCACGGTGCGGTCGAAGCTCGAATTGATGAGGACATGGCCCTTGCTGCTGGTGACCAGATAGCTCGCGAGGCCGCGGGAGCCGACGTAATACAGATTGTCGGCAATGCGATGCGGCGGAAACGGCTCGTCCCAATCGCTCGGTGCGGCGGTAGTCGTGACGACAACGAAGGTCAACAGGAGGGGCAGCAGGCAGCGGGACAGGTTCATGGGGCGGAGGGTAGGGTGCGGAGGAACTATTTCAACCCGAACTCCGGGGGATAAAGCGCCGGCCCGATTGGTCTCGGAAATCCGGCCGGGAGAGGGGGTGGGAAGATTGGCCACTATCTTGGAGCCGGTTTGAAAAAGACGGTTTGAAGTTCTGCGTTCACACGGTTCGGGCGGTCTGGGCCAGCGGGCCGCGTAAACGCGGAACTCCAAACCCGGTCCCGCGCGGCTCACGCGACTTTGCAAACACGCTCCCAGGAGGGCGGCGACTGGTCGTTGCATGGGCGCAGGCGTCTGGTCGGCATCGAGCTTTCATGCGGCTTCGGCAATCTGGGCGCGCCGCCGCTGGCGCGCGCCGGGAATCGGCCTCTCCAAGCAGTGGTCTGCGGGTGTTCGACGGCGACAAGTCGCCTGGAGAAAGCGGTGACAAGTCACCGCACTCCAAAACCGGGCAACGCGGGTGGCCGCACAGGCGGATTCAGGGTTTGGGGGTGCGGCGATGGACTTTGTGGATCGCGGCCTGATCGGTGCATTTGATGAGGATTTCATCAATGCAGACGTGGGCCGGGCGGCTGGCGCACCAGACGAGCGTCTCGGCGATGTCCTCGGCGGTGAGCGGTTCGGTGCCTTCGTAAACCTTGTCAGAGCGGGCCTTGTCACCCTTGAAGCGGACGAGGGAGAATTCGGTTTCGGCGAATCCGGGATCAATGGTGCCGACGCGGACGCCGGTGCCGCAGAGTTCCAGCCGGAGGGCCTTGGTGATCTGGAGTTCGGCGGCCTTGACGCCGCAATAGACGGAGCCGCCCTCGTAGGCGACGCGGCCGGCAATCGAGCCGATGTTGAGGATGCTGGAGCCGGGGTTGTTGACCAGCAGCGGGAGCAGGGCGCGGGTGACGCGCATGAGGCCGAGGAGGTTGGCCTGCACCATGGCGTCCCAGTCTTCGTCGCGGCCGTTGGCCACGGTGTCAGCGCCGTGGGCGCCGCCGGCGTTGTTGATGAGGACGTCCAGCTTGGGAGTGAGGGAGCGGACCCAGTCGGCGAAGGAGTTCGCGCTCGGGGTGCTGGCGACGTCAAGGGCACGGAAATGAACGGAGGCAGCTCCGGATTTTTTGACCTGCTCGGCCACCTGGGCCAGACGGTCCACGCGGCGGGCGCCGAGGATGACATGGGCGCCTTCCGCGCCGAACGCGTGCGCCGTGGCCGCGCCGAAGCCGCTGGAAGCGCCGGTGATTACAACCCATTTGTTTTTGAGAGAGTTTTTCATGCGCGGGGTCTTTACCGCAGC
>CAZUUP010000418.1:4120-5600 GCA_964623105.1 uncultured Akkermansia sp. | reverse complement strand
TCATCCAGTACGTCCTTGTCGTTCTCATCCTGTCGCTCTTGCTCGCGAGTGTCCGGTCCAGGGCGAGGATTGCGTTGCCGGGACGGATCGTCGAGTACGGGTGGCCGGTGAAAATACTGCTGAGCATGGGTTTGGGGCCGCTCGCGTTCATGATTCGGGACGTGCTCTCGGGTGATCCGAAGGCGACCGTGACTGACTGGCGCGTTCCGGTGTTTTTTGCGCTCCTCTTGATCCCCACCTTGCTGGAGATTTTCTTTCGGCAGGTCATTCTGACCGAGGGGACCGTCATCATCCATTCGGCCTGGAGCCGGAAACGGGAGATTCCATGGACGGAAATCACCGGGGTGTCGTATTCGCCGTGGATGCAATGGCATAGCATCAGCACGCGCGGGCACGGCAGCTTTTGTTGTTCCGATCTGCTGTCGGGCAAGGAGGAGTTCCTGTCGGCCATCGCTGCCCGACTGAGCCGGGAAACCTCCGCTCAATCGGAGGAAACCGGAATCGCCCAAACCGGGCCGAGTTGAGCGGGCGTTGGGCAGGAGATGCCGCTGCGCCAAGCCGCCGCGCGGCTTTGAAGCCCGGGAATATTTCCGCCGTATTCCTCGCTCATCCTGCGTGACATGCGCGGCCGTTCGTGGCTTCATCTGCGGACCCAAAAATACCTATGCCAACCAATCTTTCCTCCCGTCTGGCGGTGTGTTCCTGGTCGCTGCAACCGACGTCGCCACAACAATTGCTCGGGCACCTTCGCGAGATTGGCATTCCGCGGGTGCAACTGGCGCTGGATCCCTTGCGCGAGCGACCCGAGGTGTGGGGCACCGTGCCGACACTGTTCGCCGAAGCGGGCATCACCATTGTCAGCGGCATGTTTGGGACGGTGGGCGAGGATTACACGACGCCCGAGACGATCAAGCGCACCGGGGGCGTGGTGCCGGACGCGACGTGGGAGCAGAACTGGCGGAACATACAGGACGTTGTGGGCATCGCGGCGCGGTTGGGGTTGAAGGTGGTGACCTTTCACGCCGGTTTCCTGCCGCACGAGGAGAGCGATCCGGATTTCCAAAAACTGCTCGAACGCATCGCGCGCATTGCGGGGTTGTTTGGCGAGCGGGGCATTGCGCTGGGATTCGAGACGGGGCAGGAGACCGCGGAGACGTTGCGGAGTTTTTTGGAACAGCTTGGTTGTCCGAATGTGGGGGTGAACTTCGACCCGGCGAACATGATTTTGTATGAGAAGGGCGATCCCATCGCGGCGCTACGGGTGCTCGCGCCGTTCTTGCGCTCGTGTCATCTCAAGGACGCCATCGCGACGAAGGTGCCGGGCACTTGGGGCGACGAAGTGGTGGTGGGCACGGGGCAGGTGGACTGGCGCGCATTTTTTCGCACGCTGGAGGACGTGAAGTTCACCGGCGACCTGGCGATCGAACGCGAGGCGGGCACGACGCGCGTGGCGGACATCAAGCGGGCGCGGGAGTATGTG
>CAZUUP010000418.1:0-4020 GCA_964623105.1 uncultured Akkermansia sp. | reverse complement strand
TTCTGTCTCCTGAATTCTAACTCCTGACTCCTTATGTTAAACGTTGGCATTGTCGGTCTTGGCTTCATGGCGGCGACGCATATCAAGGCGTGGCGGCAAATCCCGGAGGCGCGCGTGGCGGCGCTGTGCAATCCCAGCGGGCGGCATCTGGACGGCGACTTCTCGGGCGTGGCGGGAAACGTGGGGGACAATGCGCCGGTGAAACTGGAGCCGGGTTCGTTCACGGCGTTCCGCAGTTTCGAGGCGATGCTGGCGGACCCGGCGGTGGACATTGTGGACATCTGCGCGCCGACGCACGCGCATCCGGCGCTGGCCATCGTGGCGTTGCGCGCAGGCAAGCATGTGGTGTGTGAGAAGCCGCTGGCGCGCACGGCGGCGCTGGCGCGGGAGATTGCAGCGGCGGCGGCGGCGGCCAGGGGCGTCTTCATGCCGGCGATGTGTCTGCGGTTCTGGCCGGAGTGGGCGTGGCTGAAGGAGACGCTGGACGCGGGGACTTATGGGCGGGTGCTGGCGGCGCGGTTTCGGCGCGTGGCGGAGCCGCCGGGCTGGGGGCACACGCATTTCGGCGACGGTGCGAAATCAGGGGGCGCGTTGCTGGACCTCCACATTCACGACGTGGATTTCGTGCAGTTTTGTTTCGGGCGTCCGCGGGCGGTGTTCGCCACGGGCTACACGAAGTTCACCGGGGCCATTGATCATGTGGTCGCGCAATACGAGGTGGCGGGCGGGGCGATGGTTCACGCCGAGGGAAGCTGGGCGATGACGCCGGGCTTTGGTTTCAGCATGGCCTACACCGTGAACTGCGAGCGCGCGACGCTGGACTATGACCTGGCGCGTGGCGCGGACGGCTTGCGCGTGTGCGAGGCGGGCCAGCCGGCGCGCGTGCTGAAGCTGGAGGGGCCGGATGGTTATGTGCGCGAGCTGCGGCATTTCGTGGAGGCGATCAAAGCGGGCAAGCACCCGACGGTGGTGACGGCGGCGGATGCGGCTAGCGCGGTGGAGATTTGCGAGGCGGAGGAGCGGTCGATACGGAGCGGGGGGAAGGTAGGGGTGTGAGCGGGCAGGAAGGAGCCGGCAGAAAAATCGGGGCAGAAAAATAGGGCGGTTCGGCGGGAGGAAGCGGAGCGTTGGTCTTGGGCCGTCCGCCTTCTCACGTCGTCGGCTGCGGCGGGCTGGTACCGCAGGCGTCCTCGCGTGCAAGTTCGGGCTGCGTCTCGCGGCCCGTGCAAATGCGAGGGTGGCGATGTCTCGGGAACTCGCGGGCGGGCCGCCCGCGCTCCGGGGCAGCGGCGGCTACACCTGCTTGGTCAAGCCCACCCCGGCTTTGAGAAGCTTCTGCGCGTCGGCGTCGGAGCGGGCTTCGGCGTAGATGCGGAGGATGGGTTCGGTGCCGGAGCCGCGGAGCATGAGCCAGGTGCCGTCTTGGGCGACGAACTTGACGCCGTCGTAGGATTTCACGTCGGCGACGGGGGAGCGGAGGAGTTTGGCGGGGGCGTTGTTTTTGCAGAAGTCCATCAGGGCGGCGCGTTTCTCGAGGGGGAAATGGATGTCGTTGCGGGCGTAGCGATGCGGGCCGTATTGCTTTTCGAGTGCGGCAAGGAGCTTGGTGACGGGCTGGCGTTCGGTGGCGAGCATTTCCAAGAGCATGAGCCCGGCGAGGATACCGTCGCGCTCGGGGACGTGGCCGGGGAATCCGATGCCGCCGCTTTCCTCGAAGCCGAGGAGGACGCCGCCCTTGATCATTTCGGCGCAGATATATTTGAAGCCGACGCCGGTCTCGACGAGTTCGAGACCGTGGGCGGCGCACATTTTGTCCACCATCGAGGTGGTGGTGAGGGCCTTGACGACGCGGCCGGTGGCGCGGCGGTTGCGGATGTAATGGTTCAGCAGCAGGCAGATGAGTTGGTGCGTGCTGAGGGGATTGCCGCGGCCGTCCATGCCGCCGACGCGGTCGGCGTCGCCATCGGTGACGAGGCAGATGTCGTGGGGATGTTTCTGCAGGTAGGCGGTGGTGCGGGCGTAATTTTTGGCGACAGGTTCGGGATTGATGCCGCCGAAGTTGGGATCGTGCGCGGCGTTGAGCGTGGTGACGCGGCAGGTGGTGCCGGCGAGGAGGTCATCGAAGCAACCGGCGCCGACACCGAACAGTGGGTCGTGGGCGAAGCGGAGTTTGGATTTCGCGATGAGCGGGAAATCGACGAGCTTCTTGACGGCTTTGTAGTGCGCGGCGCGGAGGTCTTGCACGACGACGGTGCCGGCAGCCTTGGCCTGCGCGAGCGGGGTGGCGCGGACGGGGTGCGTGTCGAGGCAGGCTTCGACGGCCTGGCAGATGGCGGGTTCCGCGGAGCCGCCGTAGTGGGCCTTGAGTTTGAAGCCATTGAACGCGGCAGGATTGTGGCTGGCGGTGATCATGATGCCGCCGATGGCCTGGTGCGCCTTGACCGCGAAGGACACGGCGGGCGTGGGCGTTGGCGCATCGGTGAGGATGACTTGGAGGCCGTTGGCAGCGGCGACTTCGGCGGAGCGCTCGGCGAATTCGTTGGAGAGGAAGCGGCGGTCGTAGCCGATGATGATCTTCGGCTCGGTGCCCGCAACGGGGTTGCCGCGCCAGTAATCGGCGGCAGCCTGGGTGACGCGGTCGAGGTTGGCGAAGGTGAAGTCTTCTGCAATGACGGCACGCCAGCCGTCGGTTCCGAATTTGATCTGGCCCATATTAGTTGGAGGTGTTCAAGGTTTGGCCGCGCGCCGGTGGCCGGCGGCATTGACGAGCTGGCGCATTTTTTTGACGGCAGCCTTCATGTTGTGCTGGCGGAAAAGTCCGGTGCCGCTGACGAAGGTGTCGGCACCGGCGCGGGCGCAGTCGGTGGCGGTGGCGAAGTTGATGCCGCCGTCCACTTCGAGGCGGAAGCTGGTGTTCGTCTCGCGGCGCCAGGCGGCGGCCTGCTGGATTTTGGTGAGGGTTTCGGGGATGAAGGGCTGGCCGCCGAAGCCGGGGTTGACGGTCATGACGAGTAGCAGGTCAATGCGGCTGAGGAAGGGCTGGACCTGCGCCATCGAGGTGGGTGGGTTGATGGCGAGGCCGACCTTTTTGTGGAGAGAACGGATCTTCCAAAGGAGCGGCTCGACCTTGTCGCCCAGTTCGACGTGGATGGTGATGAGGTCGGCGCCGGCGTGGGCGAAGGGTTCGAGGAGAATCTCTGGTTTCGAGCACATGAGGTGGACGTCGAGAACCATTTTGGTGACGGGGCGGAGGGTCTTCACCACGTCGGGGCCGAAGGAGATGTTCGGGACGAAATGGCCGTCCATGATGTCGAGGTGAAGCCACTCGGCGCCGGAGCGTTGGGCGCGCCGGGCTTCTTCGGCGAATTTGCCGAAATTGGCGGCGAGCAGGGAAGGGGCGATGATCATGCGGAGGGTGCGGTGGGGGATGGAAAACAGAGTGCCGAAATTGCGACGACGACGGTGTGTGGCCACTTCCGCAAGCGGCGGGGCGATGAGTTTGGAGGGCGGTGACTTGTCACCGCTTTTGCGCAGGCGACTTGTCGCCGTTGAAAATTCGGACCCTTCCGAACAGTCGCGCATGGCACCGCTGGCGCGAGTTGGGGATGGGCCGTTTGGAAACCATGTTCGCTGGGGTTCGACGGCGACAAGTCGCCTTGGGAAAGCGGTGACGAGTCACCGCAGTCCAAAGCGCCAGGATGCGAAGAAAAGTCCGGGGGGGAAAAGTCACGGACGCGCAGCAGCGCGTCCCTACCAGGACAAACGATATGGCCACAGCGCTGCGCGTCCCTGCCAGGATTGATCCCGTCGAGCATTGGTGCCTACGCGGCGGCCGGGGCGGGGGTGCCGAGACCGGGGAGGGTGGGCGGGGCGGGCTTGGGAATCTGGGAATCGGAGAACCAGATCTCGTCGATGGCCGCCGAGCCTTCGCCGGAGTCCGCGAATTCCAAATAGGCGTTGTGGCCGATGTATTTGTTGAGGTTGCCGCCAAAACTGCGCCAGGCGAATTCACCCCCGGTA
>CAZUUP010000417.1:0-5607 GCA_964623105.1 uncultured Akkermansia sp. | reverse complement strand
GCCCTCATCGCCGCCCGCAAAGCCGGCATCCACCTCGAATTCGACCGCGCCTGCGCCATCGACCTCGCCACCAAAGGCACCGGCAAAACCGTCCTCGAAGCCGTCAAAACCTCCGTCAACCCCAAGGTCATCGACGTCCCCGCCCCCAACAGCGGCAAAACCACCATCGACGCCGTCGCCAAGGACGGCATCGTCATCAAAGCCAAAGCCCGCGTCACCGTCCGCACCAACCTCGACCGCTTCGTCGGCGGCGCCACCGAGGAAACCATCATCGCCCGCGTCGGTGAAGGCATCGTCACCACCATCGGCTCCTCCGACTCCTACAAAGACGTCCTCGAAAACCCCGACCGCATCTCCAAAACCGTCCTCGGCAAAGCCCTCGACGCCAACACCGCCTTCGAGATCCTCTCCATCGACATCGCCGACCTCGACGTCGGCGAAAACGTCGGCGCCAAGCTTCAGGCCGAACAAGCCGAAGCCGACAAACTCATCGCCCAAGCCCACGCCGAAAGCCGCCGCGCCGCCGCCGTTGCTGTCGAACAGGAAATGAGCGCCCGCGTCGCCGAAATGCGCGCCCGCGTCGTCGAATCCGAGGCCCAGATCCCCCTCGCCGTCGCCGAAGCCTTCCGCTCCGGCAACCTCGGCATCATGGACTACACCCGCCTCAAAAACATGCAGGCCGACACCCAGATGCGCGAATCCATCGCCGGCGGACCCGCCAGCCCCAACAAATAAAAGAAACGCGCAGGCAACCCCGCCCACGCCCCATGACCACCCTCGCCCACCTCGCCACCGCGGAACCCCGCCTCCTCGCCGCGAGCATCGAGGGCCTCCTCGTCCTCCTCGCCATCTACCTCATCAGCGCCGCCGCCAACTGGCTCAAACGCCGCTCCGCCGAAAAAGAAAATCAAGACCTCCCCCTCCCCGCCCCGCCCCCCATTCGTCGAAGCCCCGACCCCCGCCCCGCGCCCGCGCCCGCCGCCACCAACTGGGAAGAAGAAATCCGCCGCCTCCTCGAAGGCGAACTGCCCCTTCCCCAACCCACCGCCCCACCTCCCGTCATCGTCACCCCGCCCCCCGTCCTCACGCCCTCCCGCCAACCCTGCACCCTCGACCCGCGCTCCGAAGCCAGCGACGCCCCCAGCCGCCCCCTCGCCAGCCTGAGCGAATCCGAACACGCCCGCCGCCGCGCCGAAGACCGCATCCGCGCCGGCGAAGCCCTCGCCAACGCCAGCCAGGCCTACCAAAAAGCCAGCAGCCTCCACAGCCGCGTCGCCGAACGCATGCGCCACGCCGGCCAGCATGTCCACACAACCACTCCCGACGCCTACCAGGCCAAAACCCGACTTCACGCCCCCTCTCCCAACCTCCAACTCCTCCGCAATCCCGCCACCGCCCACCAAGCCGTCATCTCCGCCCTCCTCCTCGGTCCCCCCAAATCCCTCGAAACCTAATCCCTCTCCCCTTCTCCCCATGCCCCCCTCCCACCCCAGCGGCATCCGCTATGCCCATACCAACCTGATCGCCGACAACTGGCGCCACCTCGCCGACTTCTACACTCAGGTCTTCGCCTGCGAACCCGTCAGTTCCGAACGCAACCACCACGGCCCCCATATCGACGCCCTCACCGGCATGCCCGGCGAACGCATCTGCGGCCGCCACCTCCGCCTCCCCGGCCACGGCGACCACGGCCCCACCATCGAAATCTTCCAATACACCAAGAACCAGCCCAACCCCGGCACCAGCCTCAACCGCCCCGGCTTCGCCCACCTTGCCTTCGAAGTCCCCGACATCGACCAAAAACGCGCCGAAATCCTCCGCTGGGGCGGACGCGACGTCGGCCAGCTCGTCACCATCGACATCCCCGGCGCCGGCCGCCTCACCCTCATCTACATGACCGACCCCGAGGGCAACATCATCGAACTCCAACGCTGGCACTGAGCGATTCCACCACCCGCGTCCCCTCCCTTCCGATCGAACCCACCACCAGGACTCCGGAACACTCCCATCCACGAAGTTTAGCCTCACGCATCCGCCCCCGGCATTTTCCGCCACCTCATCCGCTTCCGACATGCGCCGAGACAATCCGCTCTCCGCGCGAATCGCTAAAAACCGGTCCGGTCCCCTCGCGAAGCGACAGCTTTGGAGTGCGGTGACTCGTCACCGCTTTTGCGCAGGCGACTTGTCGCCGTCAAACTACCGTGCCGCTCCGGCCACGCCGACGCGCCGCCACTGGCGCGAGCCACAAACGCCCCCATTCATCCGCCACCCTTCCCCGTTTGACCACGACCAACCGCCTCAAGGGACGCTGACAAGTCACCACACACCAGAGTCCTGCAAGTTCCATTGCGACCCTCCGTCATCGCCCACCGTGGACTTCCCGGTGCAACACCCCCCAACAACGCGGCCCTGACCATTCCTCCCCCCGCCAGCCACACACAATCCTTCCCACCACTTCGGAATGCGCCGGCTGCGAATCCGCTCAACTTTGTCCGTGCGCTTGTCGGGATTTTTGCCCATCATCCGGTGACGCCGACAGTTCGGAAGACACGCTTTCAGTGAAAGCCGAAGACCTCAAGCCAGACAAGATTCTGCGTGGCCCCATTTTTCCGGAGCCAGTGCAGGTCATTGTCGCCATCCCAATGGGCGACGCGGTCAAACTCATCGCCAAGGGACTCGATACGTCGCGGGTTTACGAACCCATCCTCACGCCGGACAACCTCGCCCTCCTCGACACCACGCCGGATACCGAACCGTTCGACGGCGACCCGCTGCGCTTTCGCCTCGCCGTGGAGGCCATGCGCCTCGCGCTGGCGTTTGAATACGATCCTTACTTCTCCCTCTCCATCGCGCGCGTTGACCCGCTCCCGCATCAGCTTGAGGCGGTCTATCAGTATTTCATGGCGCTGCCGCGCATCCGTTTCCTGCTGGCCGACGATCCCGGCGCGGGCAAGACCATCATGGCCGGTTTGCTCCTCAAGGAGTTGAAGATTCGCGGCCTCGTCAAACGCACGCTCATCATCACGCCAGCCAACCTGTCCTTCCAGTGGCAGCGCGAAATGAAGGACAAGTTCCGTGAGAATTTCGAGGTCATCCGCAGCGACGTGCTGCGCGCGAACTACGGCTCGAATCCGTGGCAGGATAAAAATCAGGTCATCACTTCCGTCTCGTGGGTGTCGCGGATCGAGGACGCGAAGGAAAGCCTGCTCCGCAGCCACTGGGATCTGATCATCGTGGACGAGGCGCACAAAATGAGCGCGGCCAGTCGCGACAAGACCACGCTCGCCTACGACTTGGGGACGGAACTCTCCAAGATGACCGATCATTATCTGCTGATGACCGCGACCCCGCACAAGGGCGACCCGGAAAACTTCTGCCTCTTCCTCGAATTGCTCGACCGCGACGTTTACGGCGACGTGAAAAGTCTGGAGGAGGCGATGCGGAAGCACGAGGCGCCATTCTATCTTCGCCGCGTGAAGGAGGCGCTGGTTTCCTTTCCCGACCCGGACACTGGCAAGGTCAAGGCGCTCTTCACCAAGCGCCACGTCCGCACCACCGAGTTTAAGATCAATCTCGACGAACATGAGTTTTACGACGCGCTGACCCGCTTCGTCGAAGATCAGTCCATCAAGGCCGCGTCCGAGGATTCCGCCCGTGGCCGTGCGCTCGGTTTCACGATGGCGATGCTCCAGCGCCGCTTCGCCTCCAGCATCTACGCCGTGCGGCGCAGCCTCCAGCGCATGAAGGACAAGCGCGAACACATTCTTGCCGATCCCGAAGGTTATCGTCAGTCGCAGATCAACAAACGTCTCCCCGATGACTACGAAGATTTGCCCGAGGAAGAGCAGCAGGAGATCGTCTCCGAACTCGAAGACTTGGTCGCGTCCTACGACCCGGCGGCGCTGCGCGATGAAATCGTCGAACTTGGCAAACTGATTCAACTCGCGCAGACGCTGGAAAAACGGGAGGTCGAATCCAAACTCGTCCGCCTGCGCGAACTCATCAAGGAATTCGGCGTCTTCGCGGACTCGAAGATGAAGTTGCTCATCTTCACCGAGCACAAGGACACGTTGGATTTCCTCTGTGCCGACGGCAAAGACGGCCGTCCGCTCGGCAAGTTGCGCGAGTGGGGACTCAGCGTGACCCAGATCCACGGCGGCATGAAGATCGGCGACCGCGACACGCCAGGCACACGCATTTTCGCCGAGCGCGAGTTCCGCGAATCCGCCCAGGTCCTCGTCGCCACCGAAGCCGCCGGCGAAGGGATCAACCTCCAATTCTGCTGGTTGATGATCAATTACGACATCCCGTGGAATCCCGTCCGGCTCGAGCAGCGCATGGGGCGCATCCACCGTTACGGCCAGGAGAAGGATTGTCTCATTTTCAATTTTGTTTCCACGAACACGCGCGAAGGCCGCGTGCTGCACAAATTGTTCGAGCGCATCCAGGCCATCGAGGACGACCTCGACCCCAAGCGCACCGGCAAGGTGTTCAACGTCCTGGGCGATGTCTTCCCCGCGAATCAGTTGGAGCGCATGATTCGCGAGATGTATTCGCACAACCAGATGGACGAGGAGCTCATCAAGCAGCGCATCATCGAGCAGGTGGACACCAAACGGTTGCAGAGCATCACCGAGTCAACGTTGGAGGGGCTGGCCAAGCGCGAATTGAACCTCTCCGCCATCATCGGCAAATCCGCCGAGGCCAGGGAACGCCGGCTCGTGCCCGAAGTCATCGAGGATTTCTTCATCCAGGCCGCGCCCATCGTCGGCGTGAACCCCAGCGAAATCCGGGAGGGTGGCCACGTTTACAAACTCGGCAAAGTGCCGCGCTCGCTCTGGCCGGTCGGGGAACGCCTCGAACCCCGTTTCGGCAAATTGGGGCGCGAATACAAAAACATCGTCTTCGACAAAGAATATCTGAAACGCGACCCCACTTTGGAATGGGTCACGCCCGGCCATCCGCTGTTCGAGGCCGTGCGCGAAGACGTGACCGAACACGTCCGGGAAGATTTGCTGCGCGGCTCGGTTTTCTACGACCTGCATCAAGCCTACCCCTACCGGCTCGACGTGTTCGCGGCGTCCATCAAGGACGGTCGCAACAACCAGCTTCACCGCCGCATCTTCGTCGTGCAGGCCGACCACAGCGGCACAATGACCATCCGCCAGCCAACCGTATTCCTCGATCTGGCCCTCGCACCAAAGGAATCGCACGTCCCCGACGGCGACGGCTTGCCCGACCGCGATGCCGCCGAGCGATTCCTTGTCACCACGGCGCTGAATCCATTCTTGGCCGAAGTCGCGGCGCAACGGACGCGTGAAACGGCCACCATTGAAAAGCATCTCAAGATCAGCCTCAACGCGCTCATTGAACGCCAGAATTTTCGCATGGCGGAAATCCATGAGTCAGGCCAGTTCGGCGACGAAACCTTGATGGCCGCCAACATAAAGAAGGTCGAGGACAAGCTCGATGAACTTTTTGGCCGGCTGGAGCAGCGCACCGCTGAATTGCGTCGTGAGTCCGAGTGCATGATTGGCGAAATCCAGCACGTTGGCCGGGCGTGGGTGTTGCCGCACCCGGAACGCAGCTCGCCGCAAATCCGCGAGA
>CAZUUP010000416.1:0-5621 GCA_964623105.1 uncultured Akkermansia sp. | reverse complement strand
ATGGTCGGGGCGGTGAGATTTGAACTCACGACCTTCTGAACCCCATTCAGACGCGCTACCAAGCTACGCTACGCCCCGAACCATGGGTCGCCTGCCGTCAGACGAGCGTGTGGATACTATGCACCGCCACCCTGATTTCAATAAGATTCACCAAAATCACGCTTCGCGGTTCCCTCGCCCTGCCGGGCCGCGGTCATTTTACCTTGAGCAACTCCGCCTCGCTCCAGGCATCCTCGCGCTTGGCGGTCTCCTGCCGGATTTTCGCAATGAAACCCCGGTCCACCGGATCGTAAATATGATCCCACTCCCGCCGGATGAACGTCACCAGCGCCGCAATCTGTTCGTCGTCAAAAGTCCCCGCCAAACCGGGCATCTCAAGATCGTACTTCTTGCCCAGCACCGTCAGCGGACCCCGAACTCCCTGCAGGATGATCCGCGCCAATCGCTCCGACTTGCCCGCCACCCACTCGGAATCCACCAAGGGTGGCGCCACGCCCTCCTGCCCCAGCCCGTGGGGTTGATGACACGCTGCGCAACTCAGTTCGTAAAGCGCCCGGCCATTGGCGAACCGCGCCTGCTCCTCGGCAGTCAACGGTCGCACCGGCGTCTCCGGCGGCACCCCCGCCTTGCCGGGCCACACCAGGATCGCATCCAGCTTCGCCAGCGCCTGTCGCACGCTGTTGTCTTTGGATTTCGCCAGCGCCGCCAGTGCCGGCGGCTCGCCCGGCAACCGGATCGTCTTCACCCTTGGTGCCGGACTCCCCTTCTTTGC
The DNA here is from genome assembly GCA_964623105.1 of uncultured Akkermansia sp. GTDB lineage: Bacteria > Verrucomicrobiota > Verrucomicrobiia > Limisphaerales > BJHT01 > BJHT01. The sequence goes on along the minus strand of CAZUUP010000416.1, from coordinate 4,849 downwards.
CGCAATCGGCGTCGCCGGCATTCCGCTCAACATGGCCACCTGCTGCCACCCCGGCGTCGCGGGCGCACCGATCAATCCCAGCAACTGGTTCACCCGCTCGCCCCGTCCCTGCAACGTCACGCACCGCGCCAGCGCCCCCAAAAACTGCTCCCGGTCACTGGATCGAGTCGCCCACTCCTTGTCCGCAACCAGCCGCCGCAACAACTCCAGCTCCCGACCGCCCACCCCGGACAACACCGCATCCCGCATCACCGGGTTCCCCATGTGCGCCTTGACAATCTTCGCCATCGTTTCCTCAGCCTGCGCTTCAAACAGCTGGCCCATGGTCAGCGCCAGCTGCAACTGCACGTCGAACTGCTTCACCGCCACCTGCGCATGCAGCTTGGGCGCCAGCGCCTCCTTCTCAGCCGTCTTCAGCAATGGCTCCGTCAACCGGATCGCCGCCGCCCGAACCTTGGCTTCCGGCTCGCGCTCAAGCACCGCCCTCAACGTCGCCCCATCCAGTTGCCCCATCCCTTCCAGCGTCCACAGCGCATGCATTCGGCCCAGCGCGTTCTTCCCCGACACCGCCAGCGTCTTGAGCAAAGGAATCGCGTCTCCCGGCGTCCGCTCGACCAGCAATCGCTGCGCTGTGTCCCGCCACCATCCGTTTTCATGCGACAGTGCCGCCACCAGCTCCGCCGCGGTTGCCCGGCCCAGATTCGGCTGCGGCCCGCGTCCCTTGCCCTCGTGTACAATGCGCCAGATGCGCCCGTGCCGCACCACCTTGTCCAACCCCCGGCTCTCCGCCTGCTGCCGCAAATACGAAGTCAGGAAGACCCGGTGCTGCAATATGCCATGGTAAATGTCCGCCAGATACAACGCCCCATCCGGTCCCGTGTACGCATTCACCGGACGGAAGATCTCATCCGTCGACGTCAGGAATTCCGTCCGCTCGAACGCATTCCGCCCCGTTACCACCCCGTCCTTCTCCGTCAACAAATCACAACGCACCAAGTTGCCCGACGGCTCGCAAACAAATGCACTGCCTCGGTACTGCGCCGGGAAATTGTCCCCCCGGTAAATCCCCGGTCCGCATGCCGCCGTGTAACTCGCCAGCGTCCCATCCGCCCGCAACGTCTTCTCCTGGTATCCCCGGTTGACCCCCGGATTCACCCGGCCCGGCCATACGGTCTGGTCCCGCAGCGGCTGCACGCTGAACTGCACCCCGCGGTAAAACGGATTTCGCACGAGATACTCCGGCGGCAGGTAATCCGCCCGCAAATGATCCGAGTTGGAATTGAAATACAGCCGCCCGAAATCATCTTGCGTCAAACCCCACTGCCCGCGCGATGACGTCGGCGACTTCTTCCACTCCCCGTCCACCCGCTTGAATCGCACGTTCGAGTTCGCGCTGTAAATCCAGTTGTCGAGCATCCACGTCGGGCTGTTCGCCGTGTGCTCCGGATTCATCCCCTTGCCCCGCGCCGGATCGCCCGCCGTTGCGTAATCCTTCGCCAACAACACCCGCGGTCCCGGTTTGAAGCCCGGCTCGATCGGATAAAACGCCAGCTCCGGCGGCGCACATACAAGAACCCCGCCATACGCCAGGCACAACGCGCGCGGCATCACCAGCTTGTCGAGAAACACCGTCTTCCGGTCCATCCGCCCGTCACCATCGGTATCCTCCAGAACCGAAATCCGTCCCACCGGCTCCGTCTCCCCGATGCCGTCCGGATTCGGCATCAACCCCCGCATCTCCACCACCCAGATGCGTCCATCCGCATCCCACTGAAACGACACCGGAGTTTCGACCATCGGTTCGCTCGCCACAATTTCCATGCGAAACCCCGGCGGCAGCTTGAAACTCTTCAACGCCTCGTTCGGCGTCAGCGGCGGTGCCGGCGGAATCTTCTCCTTCGGCACCCGGGGAATCTGCTTCTCCCCCCCTTTGTCGCCGGACTGCGCCCGCAGTTCCCCCGGCATGGAAACCAGCCACGCCACCGTCGCCATCACCGCGAAAACACTAAAAGTACGCATGAGAATTGGGACGCGCTGCGGAACGCCGCAGCACCGCCTCCCGAACCCTAGCAGCAGTTCCCTCGGAAACAAGCGCGGCCCGCAACTGGCAACCATCTTCCGGCTTCTCCGTCCTCCCTCTGTCCACGCCGCCCCTCACCGCTTCCGCACGTCGTAGCAAAAAACCACCTCCTGATCCCGCAAATACAACCGCCCCGACGACACCACCGGATGCGTCCAAATCTTCCCCTGCGGACTCCGCTGGGCCGATTGCGGCGCCAACCGGAACCGCCCCCGCTCCTCCCACCGCAATGGCGACGCCTCCACCAACACCAGATTTCCGCTCGCCTCATCCTGGCAATACAACATTCCGTCCGCACACGTCAGCGCCCCCTTTCCCAACTTCGCCCGCTCCGTCCACAAAACCTTGCCCGTCTTCATTTCCTGACACATCCACCCTGCGCCATCCGAATACCCGTAAATGTTCCCCCCGCACAAAACGACCCCGCCATGATGATTCTTCATCACCGCATTTTGATACAGCGACGTCGGCGTGCCCCCCGTGTCGATTTTCAGCAACTGGCATCCCGCCGAATAGCCCGAGGTCACATAAACCATTCCGTCCGCGTAAATCGGGGTCGGAATCACCGCCACCTTGCCTGTCCACTTGGCCTGCCAGAGCACCTCCCCGGAATCCGCCGCCACTCCCACCACATTCCCCAAACCCACCTGGATATACTGATGTTTGCCCGCACAATCCGCCGGGACAATCGACGCATACTGCGCCGCCTCCGTGTAATTCTTCGACTGCCACAACACATCCCCCGTCAACTTGTCCAACGCCGCGATCGCACCCTTCGATCCTCCTGGCGTGCATAACACCCTCCCGCCATCCACCAAGACCGACTCCGCATAACCCCACCCCGGCTGCTTGCCGCCCAGATCCTGCATCGTCTTCTTCCACAAAATCTTCCCCTCCGAAGTATCCACACAAACCAACACCCCCCCACCGCTGAGCGCGAACACCCGGTCACAATCCACCGCCGGAGTTCCCCGCGGACCGTCCCCCCACTGATTCCGTAATTGCGGCCCCAGATCGGCACTCCACAACAACGACCCGGACTCTGCATCCAGCGCCAGCAGCGACTCGATTCCGTCTCGTGCCCCCATTGTGAACAACATTCCCCCCACCACCGCAAAACCGGAATACCCCAAGCCCGCCTCCCGAAACATCCACAACCGCTTCGGACCCCCATTCGGCCACTGCTTCAGCAAACCCGTCTCTTTGGACACCCCCGTGCGGTCCACGCCCCGCCACTGCGGCCAGTCATCCCCACGAAGCCCCACGACCCCGCTCAAGCTGAAACAGCACCACAACAATAGTGCGGCAATTCGTGGGCGAAATGAATCTGACATCACAGCAAAACAAAACTGGAAAAATTGATTTTTAATGCTAGCGAAACCGCTTCCCCTCACGCCAGAAAAATCCTCCCCGCAGCTTCCCCGCGTTTTCACCACCGCCAGCCGTCGCCTGCCCGCAGCTCAGAAAGACCTTCCCACAGCTCCCAAACCTCGCCCCCGCATCCTCCCCGAACCCGCAGAACAACCCAGGCCCCTGCGAAAGAAAAAGGCCCGCTCCAACGAGCGGGCCTTCGCAAAGCAACCATCCGGTAAGTGCCCTACTTCTTTTTTTCCTCCGGCTTGGCGTTCGTCTTTTTCGGTTCTTCCTTCTTCGCCTCCGGCTTCTTGGGTTCTTCCTTCTTGGCATCCGGCTTTTTCGGCTCCTCTTTCTTGGCTTCGGGCTTTTTCGCGTCGGGCTTCTTGGGCTCCTCTTTCTTCGGCTCTTCCTTCTTGGGTTCCGCCGGCTTCACAATCGACGCCAGATCCCAGCCCCGATTGATGTCCGTCTTGGCCAGCCCCGCCTTCAACTTTTTGGCGCCGTCATCGGTCACCTTCGTCTGCCACAAATACAGATTCCGCAGATTCTTGAAGCCCTTGAGATTGTCAATCGCCCCGTCGGTCACCTTCGTGTTGTACAGATTCAGGTAAACCAGATTCTCCAACCCGGCGAGATTCGCCACCCCAGCATCGCCAATTCCGGTGTTCTCCAGATGCAACGTCAGCAGGTTCTTCAGCCCCTTGAGATTCGCCAATCCCGCGTCCGTCACCTTCGTCCCCGCAAGATTCAAATACACCAGGCTCGGCACATCCTTGAGCTGCGCCAACGTGGCATCGGTCACGTTCGTGCCCATCAAACCGAGGTTCGCCTCCATCCACGTGACGTTCATCGCCACCGGCCGGATCGGCACGCCCGCCGCCTCCAACTTCTTGATCGCCGCCAGTTCCGCCGCCTCCGGCTTGAACGCTTTCAACCGCGCAAAGTCATCCGTCGGACCCGCCGCCGCCTTCGGTGCCGTCTTGTCCACCGGCCATTCCGCCCCCTGGTTGATCCAGTTCTTCACCAACTCGATCTGCGCCTTGTTCAGCGGATCACCCTTCTTCGGCATGATGTCATCGTGCCCCGCCGGCAGGATGATGCGCTTGTAAAAATCACTCGTCTCCGCCTTGCCGGGGACAATCGACGGACCGCTCTCGCCGCCCTTGATCGCAAACTCCCGGGTATCCAGGCGCAATTTGCCCTTCTGCTTCTCGGCCCCATGGCACTCGATGCACGACTTCTGGAGAATGGGCAGGATTTCCTTCGCAAAATCCACTTTCTTGGCCGTCTCCGCGCCTTGGGCGAAACCCGCGGCCAGCAACCCGGCCGCGACAACACTGATTTTCTTCATGGCATTCATGTCTGACATTCTGATTTTGGAAAACGTCGGCTCAGGTTTAGTCCGAAGCGTGT
>CAZUUP010000415.1:0-5627 GCA_964623105.1 uncultured Akkermansia sp. | reverse complement strand
ACCAGGGCGTCCTTCCGCAACGGCACGATCTCGATCCGCGGATCCTTCGTCGGATACGCCACCAACCCCAGATCCACCACATTCCCCAGCACATCATCATACACCTGATTCGACCGCCGGTATTCCACATGCACATTCACCGTCGGGAACGATTTCAAAAACCGCTTCATGTATGGCGGCAGATCGTGCAACCCGATGCTGTAAATCGTCGCCACCCGGATCGTTCCCGACACGATGTCCTTGATCTCCTGGATCCGGTTGTGCAGCGCATCATACATCTGGACGATCTGCTTGCAGTACTCGTACAACACCTGCCCCTCCCGCGTGAGCCGGAACTTCTTCTTGCTCCGCTCAATCAGCATCGACTTGAAATGACGCTCCAGTGAACTGATCTGCTGGCTCACCGCCGACTGCGTGACATCATTGATGTTGGCCGCCTTGGTGAAGCTCTCGGTTTCCGTTAGATCGCAGAAAACTTTCAAACTCTCGATTTGCATTCCCTGATTCAATGGCACGCAAAACATCGCGTCAACTAATGTCTTCACTTTCCGCAATACCGCATTATTCCGAACGCCCGGCCCCCACCCCGTTTCAGCAAAACTTCTCGATCCGAAAGCCATTGACTCCCCTAATCCCCAAGCATCGGTCACCCTCGGTCAATTGCTAATCACCTTCCCAAAATCCCCTCGCCACTCCGTCACGGTTGCCTACTCTCTGCCGCCATGTCTCCATCGCTCCGTCGCCTCACGCTGCTGCTTCTGGCGCTCGCTTGCTTTCTCCCCGCCGCGCGCGCCGAGCAGGTCGTCATCAGCGAAATCATGTATCATCCGCCCGTCGGCCAACCCGCGTGGATCGAACTGCAAAACATCACCGCCACCCCCTTCGACCTCGCCCAATGGCGACTCAGCGCCGAGTCCATGGACTTCGAGTTCCCCGCCTTCTCCGCCGCCACCCCGCAGACCACCTTCCTCAAACCCTTCGAGCGCATCGTCGTCAGCGCGACCAACGCCGCCGCCCTCCGCGCTGCGTGCCACATCCCCGAGTCCGTCCGCATCTTCGGCCCGTGGTCCGGTAAACTGAAACACAGCGGCAATCGCATCGTGCTCCGCGACAAAAACGGCCTCACCCTCTGCACCATCACCCACGAAGACGCCGGCCACTGGTCGCCAGCCGCGGACGGCGCGGGCCATTCCCTCGTCCTGAAAAATCCCGACCGCGCCATTGACGACTGGCGCAACTGGACCGCCAGCCCGCTCCCCGGCGGCACGCCCGGCACCGCGCCCGCGCCCGCGCTGCCCGTGCCCATCGCCAGCCCTGAACTCAATGCCACCAATGGCTTCACCTACGTCAACCTCGGCGACACCTGGCGTTACCTCGATCAACCGCGCGACCCCGGGCCGCAATGGCGCGAGCCGTCCTACGACGACTCCGCCTGGCCCCAAGGCCCCGCCCTGCTCGGCTTCAGCGCCACGCCGCTGCCCGCGCCCGGCATTCGCACCGGCCTGCGCAAGGATGGCCAGCTCACCTATTTCTTCCGCACGCGCTTCAACTATCAGGGCAGCCTCGCCGGCACCTCGCTCAGCATTGATCAAATCCTCGACGACGGCGCGGTGTACTATCTCAACGGCCGCGAAATCGGCCGCTCGCGCATGGCCCCCGGGCCCGTCACCGCGACCACCGTCGCCGCAGAAGGCGTCGGCACCGCAGTCGAAGAAGCCAGCGTCATCACGCTCGCCAATCCGCCCCTCGTCCAGGGCGTCAACGTCCTCGCCGTCGAAGTCCACCAGACCGGCCCCACCAGTTCCGACGTCGCCTTCGGTGCGCGCGTGAAAATTGCCGGCCCGACGCAGGGCGGTGTCGTGATCAACGAAGTACTTCCCGGCCCCGCGGGCAAAGGCTTCGTCGAGTTCTTCAATCCCGGCACCAACGCCGTGAATCTCAAGGGCCACTGGCTCAGCAGCACCGCCGCCAAGCTCGCCAATCACCAAATCCCCGCCGACCTTGTGCTTGCGCCGCGCGCCTTCGCCTCCATCGGCTTCGCGGAATCCGGCCTCGCCGCCGCACCCGCGCTCGCTGTTTTCCTCGTCGCGCCCGATGGCAAAACCATCGTCAACGCTATCGCCCTGCCCGCCGCGAACACCGCCGCGCTCGACGGTCGCTCGCTCGGACGAAACCCCGTCGGCGGCACCAACTGGTTCCTCTTCCCCGAACCCACGCGCGATCAGCCGAATCAAAACCCCGCCGCGCTCGCCGCCGCCATCCGCCTCAACGAACTTCACTTCGCCACCCGCGACTCCATCGACTGGATCGAACTCATCAACACCAGCGCCGCCGAGGTGCCCCTCGACGGCCTTTTTCTCGCGAGCAAACGCGACTTCTCCGACCGCGTGGCGCTCACCGGCACGCTCGCCGCGCGTGCTCTCGCCACGCCCGCCGTCGCCTTCACGCTCAAATCCCACGAGGTCACGATCTACCTCGTCAACCGCGCCAACACCGTCCTCGACTGCCACCGTTTCGCCGCGCCCCAAGGCGACGCATGGCAGGCCTTTCCCGACGGCACCGGCGAATGGTACTCCGCCCCATTCCCCTCCCGCGGCCAGACCAACAACCCGCCCCGCAACCGCGACGTCGTCATCAACGAAATCATGTTCGACCGCCCGCTCGGCCAGGAGGAAGGCCAGTTCATCGAGCTTTTCAACCGCGGCAACGACGGCGTGGACCTAAGCCTCTGGCGCTTTAGTGAAGGCGTCGATTTCACCTTCCACAAAGGCACCATGCTCCCCGCCGGCGGCTACCTCGTCATCGCCGCCAACACGAACTGGATGCGCGAGGCATACGGAAACATCCCGCTGCTCGGCAATTTCAAAGGCCGCCTCAGCCACCGGGGCGAACTCCTCCGCCTCCTCGACCGCTTCGGCAATCTCGTCTGCGAGGTCGATTACCACGCCGGCGGCGACTGGCCCGAACTCGCCAAGGGCGGCGGCAGCAGCATGGAACTCGTGAACCCTTGGTCCGACCTCCGCCGCTCCTCCGCGTGGCGCGACAGCGATGAATCCACCAAAGCGCCGTTCAAGCCCTACCGCTACGTCTCGCGCTACGACGAACTCCAGCCCTACGGCGCGCCTACCGACTATCGCGAACTCCACTTCCACATGGTCAGCGACGGCCATCTCGTTCTGAAAAATATCCAGCTCCGGCAGCTCGGCATCCCGCTCGTGAAAACGAAGGGCGAAGACGTCGCCGAACTCCTCGACAACGTCGAGCTTCGCACCGAACGCGCCGGCCCCAATCTCCTCGACCACGGCGACCGCCAGTCCACGAACAACTCCAGCTTCTGGGGCTGGCTCTGTCAGGGCAACCACGCCGCCAGCTACTACACGAACGGCGAACTCCACCTCATCTCCGACGGCCGCGGCGATAACCGCGCCAACCGCGTCGAGACCGACGCCACCGGCCTCAAGAAGGGCACCACCAATCTCCTCACCTTCGAGGCCCGCTGGGTTTCCGGCTCGCCCCGCCTCATCGCGCAAACCTTCGATCACAGCCTCGCCAATTCCTTCTGGATCACGCCCCCCGCCAACCTCGGCACGCCCGGCCGGCGCAACTCCACCGCCACCGATCAGCCCGCACCGCAGCTCGACGACCTCCGCCACAGCCCCGCCGTGCCGAAGAGCCGAGACACGATAAAAATCTCCACGCGCGTTTTTTCCGCCGCGCCCCTCGCCTCCGTACAGGTCTTTCACCGCCTCGACAACGCCAACGGCAACGGCGTGTGGACCAACAAAACCATGTTCGATGACGGCTTGTCCGGGGGCGACGCCACCGCCGGCGACGGACTCTTCACCGCCGAACTCCCCGAGTACAAAGGCAACGGCCAGATCGTGCAGTTCTACGTCGTCGCCACCGCGCAAAACGGCCTCACCCAAACCATCCCGCGCGCCGGCCGCGCCAAGCCCGCGCTTCTCACCATCGACGACCGCACCCACCCGCGCGACCTGCGTCTCATGCGCTTCATCCTTTCGCAATACGACGTCGAGGCCGTCGCCAACGGCGAGTCACCCAAGTTCGGCTTCCGCTACCCGCGCCACTCCAATCACTACATGAACATGACCTTCATCTCGAACGAGGAGGACATCTTCTACAACGCCGAGGTTCGCAACAGCGGCAGCCCCTGGACCCGCGGCGGCGACCTCGGCCGCGGCAAATGGAAACTCCCCCACGACCGCCTCTTCCGCAGCCACGTCAAATTCACCTTCGACAACGACCCCGACGGCGGCGCGCGCCACCACAACCGCATCACGCGCCACCTGCTCTACCTCCTCGGCCATCCCGCCAGCGAAAACGAATTCGTCCGTCTCGTCGTCAACGGCAGCGGCGCCATGCTCCGCGAGGACACCGAGCCTGTGGACACTGATTTTCTCAACCGCTACCTCCCGCACGGTGCGCGCGGCGAACTCTACCGCATCGACGACGAATGGTGGTTCAAGGACAACTGGGAACGCACCATGCGCGACGCCGATTGGGGCTACAAAGGCAGCGACAACCCCGGCCGCTACCGCACCGAATGGATGAAACGCTCCATGGAAGATGCCGACGATTTCACCAACCTCATCCAGTTCTTCAAGGTCGTGACGAACAACAAATACACCCAGAGCGAGATCGACCAACTCATCGACCCCGAGGCCACCCTCAAACTCACCGCCGCCCGCGGTTACGCCAGCGACTGGGACACCTTCACGCAAGGCCGCGGCAAAAACGCCTACTTCTACCGCCGCGCCGATGATGGCCGCTTCCAGTTTTTCCAGTGGGACAGCGACCTCGCCTACGGTGATCCGAACGCGAATTTCTACGGCGGCAACGGCTACTTCCGCGCCTACGTCGAGCGCCCCTACCACCGCCGCCTCCTCTACGCCTACGTCCAGGAACTCATCCGCGACCACACCGTCAACTCCGCCCGCATGGACGCCTGGTTGCAAGCCGAGCAAACCGCCGCCCCCGCCGCCGCCATCAACGCCGACTTCTACCGCAACTGGTTCAAAGCCCGCGTCCCCGCCGCGCTCCGCGACATGGGCAACGGCGCGAAAGTCCCCTTCGACATCAACACCGGACCGGCGAAAACATTGGTCGCCACCAACGACCTCGTCCACCTCACCGGCACCGCGCCCTACGGCATCCTGCACCTCAAAGTCGAAGGCCACAAAAAAGCCACGCCCACCTGGACCACTGACACCACCTGGACCATCCCCAACCTCCAGCTCAAACCCGGCGAAACCGCCCTCACCATCATCGGCACCGATCAATGGGGCAAAATCCTGAGCACCACCAACGCCCCGCTCACCCGCGTCACCGCCCCGCTGCTGCCGGTGAAACCATAGCGCCCCCGGGAGCGCGGGCGGCCCGCCCGCGAGTTCCCCGACCATCTCGCCCCGTGCCCCTCCGAGCAGATATGGAATGCGCGTGCCCGCGCTAAACTCCGACCTCCCTCTCCCCTCAAAGGGGAGAGGGAATGAGGGTGAGGGGTGAGAACTAGCCAAGACCGCCACAGCAACAGCACACCGCAGACTTGGGAAAAGCGCAGAGCGCAAGAAGTCAGGGCACCGGTAGCGCGCGCCTGTCCCCAGCGCGCC
>CAZUUP010000414.1:1684-5633 GCA_964623105.1 uncultured Akkermansia sp. | reverse complement strand
ACCTTTCTCCTTCCCCGCGTTCTCCCTCACCCTAACCCTCTCCCGCTGGGAGAGGGGACAGCCACGGCACCGCGTCGTTGTCCCGAGGGCGTCGGCTCCAACCCAGCGCTGGCTGCCATTCTCCCTCTCCCAGCGGACCCGGGCCGGGGTGAGGGAGAGCGGCCACGTCTCGCCGAAATCATCCGTCCACACCGTCGCCTCCTCCCCAACCCGCGTGGTAGGGCGGGGTGTCCTCACCCCGCCGCCCGCTGCCGCCGTTGGCACCCGGTGGAATTATGCGACGGATTTGCTGGCCTTGCGCCGGGTGCCGGGCTGGATGGAGACAACGTGGAGGGGATCAATGATGTCCAACATCCCCTTGGCGTCTTCGATGACGATGTTGTGCCGGCCAATCAAGACGAATTCAGGATGGAGCACGGGAAACTCCCGGCCATCGGAAGTGCGAATGAGGAACGGTCCGTGCCCGACCAACTGCTGCCGAATTAGTTCACGGTTCATGGCCCCGTTATCGGCTTCAGAGAGCAGACCGTCAAGCGCCCGATGGACCGCGGGCTTCGGCGAGAACGTAGTGGAGCGTGGTGACGGCGTGCGCCGGGATGTGCGGCTGAATTTCCCCGGTCCGCGCGCGGCTCAGAACCTCCGTCGAGTCCCGGTAGTGCGGAACGCGGTTCGGCACGACATCGAGAAGGACGTTCAGGTCGAGCAGGACTTACACCGGTGCTTGTCGAGCAGATGCCGCCGGTGGTCGGTTTCAACGTCCCAATCCGCCGGCACCAGCCTGGTGAGGGCGAGGACTTCGGGATGGATGGAAGCGGGTCCGACAGTCTTCAGCCCCTTGGCAAAGCGCCCGACCAACTGGGCCAGCGTGAGGCCGTGCTCGCCCGCGAAGGATTTGAGGGAGTCCACTTCCTCGGCGGGCATTTCAAGATTCAACGTGGCGCTGGGCATAGATTTGTCACCGGGGAAGTTGGCAGACGCTGCCGGCGCAAGCAAGCGGGACCTCCAGCAGGAATCATCTCCGGTGATGCTGAACCGTGGCTTTGACTCGTGCGAACCGCATTACGAAAGCGAAAGGAGCGTCAACGCATGAACGCCACCTACGCCGGAGCCAGCTCAATTCTGATGGTGCGCCCGAGCGCCCGCGCGGCCTTGCCGAGCGTGGCGAGCGTGACGGAGGTGTTCGAGGCGTCGAGCAGGCGGTCCACGGCGGCACGGCTGGTCTTCATGCGCACGGCCATCTCAGTCTTGGTGAGTTCGCTTTCCTTGAGCAGCCGGGCGAGTTGGAGGGCCAGTGCCTGTTTCATGGCGCGTTCCTCGACTTCCTCCAAGATGCCTTCCTCCTTCAGGAAGTCCCGGAAGTCACTGCCGCGATGGGTTCGTTTGCTCATTCAGGCGAGGGTTCAATTTTCGTTCGCAGGTCAGTGTATCAGTCTTTGCGAAAGTTCGTGCCGTCCGCACCGGGGCCTCCGGCTCCCTCTCCTCCGTTCGGAACGGAGGAGAGGGGCGGGGAGAGGAGGCGCACCGCACGGTTGGTCTGTTCGCAATGGCGAAGCACCCCTCTCCCCGTCCCTCTCCCCGTTCGTGCCTCACGGGGCGAGGGAGACGGACGGCCATCTTGTTACAACGGTCCCGGCACGAACTTTCGCAGCGATAGATAGCAAATCTGAAACCCACGGCAACGTCATGAAATTATGAAAACATCCAAGCAACTGCCCGCCACGCTGGCGCTGGCTTTCGCCGCGCTGGTATTTACTCCGTCGCTCCGCGCCGACGGCATCCCGGAGCCGGGGATCATCTATTACGGCGCGATCACCAACTCGGCCAACGCGAATGCCCGGCTGACGAACTCGGCGAGCGTGCTGACGTGGCGGGTGCAGGATCCCGGCGGGACGGCGCTGGCGATCGTGACGCCGGTGCAGAACATCAACAACCAGTTCTCCTACCGGTTCCGGGTGCCGTTTGAATCGGTGGTGGGCGGGAACGTGGCGTCGGCATCGGCGTTTGCGCTGCCGGCGGCGGGGACGAGTTACCAGAACGTGTCGGTGGAGGTCGCGGTCGCGGGCACAAGCTACCCGGCGAACATCGTGGGCCTCGGCAACCTGACGACAACGCACAGCGCGGCAACGCGCGGCCAGGTGCGGGAGGTGAACCTGACGGTGAACTCCGTCACGGCGCAGTCGTTTACCGGTGGCGGCGGGTCGCAAGGCGGGCGGACGAATCTGGTCGCGCAATCGGTGGGGACGCGGCTGGGATTTCAGTTCACCGCGCTGGGACCGCATCCGGACGGGGGCTATTACATGGAATGGATGGGAGCGCCGACGAACCGGACGTATTACCTGCTGCGAACGCAGGAGGTCGCGGCGACGGAGAACCAACTGGAAGTGGTGCGGGCATTCCAACCGGGCGGCCTCCCGGTGACGGCATTCTGGGATACGAATGTGGTGAACACGGTGACGTATTTCTACCGGCTGATTGCGCCCTGAGCAGCGTCGGCGATCCGCGGACACGATGAGTGGCAAACTGACAACGAGCGTGAGACGACTGGCGGGCATCGGACTGGTGCTGGCGGCTGGTTGGCTGGGCGCAGCGTGCGGCGTGCAGGCGCAAGGTTTGCCGGAACCGGGCGTGGTGCTGTATGGGTCGGTGACGAACGCGGCCACTGCCGCGGCCATCACGAGCGGAACGGTGACGTGGCGTTTTGCAGCGGGAACGAACGTGGCGACGGCGACCGGGTCGCTGACGAGCTTGAACGGGGAGTTTCTGTATGTGGTGGAGATGCCGTTCGAGACGGTGCTCGCGGGGATGACGTTGTCCACGAACACGCTGGCATTCCCGACGGTGAGCACGACGTATGGCTGCACCGTGAATCTGAACGGAACCAACGTGACGATCCTGGCGGCAAGCGGCACGAACCTGACGGTGGCGGCAGCGGACCGGGGGAAGCAAGTGCGGATGAATTTGCAGTTCACGCCGGCCGGAACGCCGGAGACTTACGAGACCTGGTCCACGCGCTACTTCGGAGTGCCGAATGTGAATCCGAGCGGGGATGGGGACGGGGATGGGCGGACGAATTTGCAGGAGTATCAGGACGGCACGAGCCCGGCGGATGCGAACTCCGTGGTGCGAGTGCTGGCAGTGGCGTCCGCGACGGGCGGTAGTGTGACGCGCTCACCCAACCAGACGAATTTCCTCAACGGTGCCGTGGCTTCGCTGACGGCGGTGCCGGCGGCGGGCTACTTCTTCAATGGCTGGACGGGGGATACCAACACGGCGGCGAACCCGCTGCAGCTGATCATGTCGCGCGGCTACAGCGTGACCCCGCGCTTCGAACCGCTGACCAACGCACTTGCGTCCGTGACGAACCGGACCGTGGCGGAGGGGAGCCTGCTCACGTTCACGAATATGGCGACGAACTTCAGCTCTGTGGCGACGTTGCGCTTCAGCCTCGCCGCGGGGTCGCCATCCGGTGCTTCGGTGAATGCAACGAACGGTGTTTTCAACTGGATTCCGACAGAAGCCGAAGGCCCGACGACGAACCTAGTTCGAGTCCTGCTGGTGGACACGAACAACGCAGGGACATTCGCCACGCAGGCGGTGGCGATTGTGGTGACCGAGGTGAACAGTGCGCCGGTGCTGGCGGCGGTGACCAACCGGACGGTGGCGGAGTTGACGCTGCTGACGGTGAACCTGGCCGCGACGGACAGCGACCAGCCGGCCAACACGTTGACCTACGAGAAGCTGGGCGGGCCGGTGGCCCTGGCGGTGAATGGCATCAGCGGCGTGGTGAGCTGGACGCCGGTTGAAGCCGACGGCCCAAGCACCAACTTGGTGACGGTGCGGGTGGTGGACAACGGGAGCCCGAGCCTGAGTTCCACGCAGAGCTTCCAGGTGATCGTGACCGAGGTGAACAGTGCGCCGGTGCTGGCGGCGGTGACCAACCGGACGGTGG
>CAZUUP010000414.1:0-1584 GCA_964623105.1 uncultured Akkermansia sp. | reverse complement strand
CCGACGGCCCAAGCACCAACTTGGTGACGGTGCGGGTGGTGGACAACGGGAGCCCCAGCCTGAGTTCCACGCAGAGCTTCCAGGTCGTCGTGACCGAGGTGAACACGCCCCCAGTGCTGGCAGTTCCGGCGGACCGGACAGTTAATCCCGGTGAGGTCGTGAGCTTCATCAACACCGCCACAGACGCTGACGCGCCGGCCAGCGCCTTCGTCTTCAATCTTCACTCCGGTCCGGTTGGAGCGGTTGTGGATCCAGTTACCGGCCGATTTACGTGGCGCCCCGGCATCGCGAGCGCAAACACCACCAATACGGTGCAGGTGCGCGTAACGGACAGCGGCACCACCCCGCTGAGCGATACCCGTGGGTTTAAGATCATCGTCCGGCCCCTCGCTCCGGTCACGCTGACGCCGCTGGGTTTCAGCGGGAGCGATTTCCGAATTAGCATCAACGGTCCCGTCGGCCCCGACTACATCCTCCAGACGACCAATGTGCTCGGGCGCTCAGCCCAGCCGTGGGTGAACCTGACCACCACCAATCCGCTGGTGTCCCCGTTTCAACTCACTGTTCCCAACGTTCGCGGCATCACCAATCGCTTCTATCGCGTGCTGTTGGGGCCTTAGGCGATGGGGTTGTCACAGTCTTTCCTCCGGTGGGATTGGATGAGGACGCGGTGGACCTGTTTGAGGTTCATGCTGCGGGTCTGGTCGCGGACGGCTTCGATGAGCGAGCTCAAGCAGAGGTTACGGCTGCGTCGCAGGAGTCCCTCGCCGGTGCGGACGATCAAGGCCAAGGCTTCCGCAGTGAACGCGTTGCGCCCCAGACCGGTGCGATCGCAACGAACACGGAAAACGTCCGGCCGCAGCCCTCCCGCAAACCGCGATGGGAACAAATACGCCCGCTGGCCTCGCTGCACCCGGCCGTTGGCCCTCAGCGGATCCTGACCAATGGCGTGGCCTTGCCGTTCAACGCGCCGACGCAGTCGCACAGCGGACAGGGCGACTGCTTGGGGGAAAAGGCTGGGTGTTCAATGCCTGGGCATCCCGCACGAAATGGAAGGGCTGATGGAACCTCCCAACTGGTTGCCCGAGTGCCACCGGTGGCGTCGAGTTTTCTGCACGGCAATGCCAGCAAGAGCGGGACTTGGTTCAGAGGGGGGTGGGGAAAAAAGCAGGACGGCACTCCAACGGCACTCTCGCCGCACTGAGATCGTAATCCGGCCCGGAATTGCGAGGTCAATTCGGCCCAAACACGGCACTTTCTACGACGGCACAGCGGCATTTAACAACGACGGCAAAAGGTCGGGCGAACTTCGCGTCCATCCGACCAAGAAGCTCAGGAAGGTTGGCGGACGGACGGACGGCAGAAGACGGTGCGGTCGGAAAAAAGTGCTGGGGTGACGGACGGGGCGGGGATTCGGCGCGCGGAGGAAATCGGACGGATGGACGGTTGGGGGGTGCCGCAAGGAAGCAAGTGGTGCAACCGCGGCGAATGGCTACGGCAAGTGCTGCGGTCGCAGGCGAAGGCGAGGTGGAAGGACCGGTAGCAACGGAATGGATTGCAGAAAAATCCGGTGGGAACAAAAGC
>CAZUUP010000413.1:0-5646 GCA_964623105.1 uncultured Akkermansia sp. | reverse complement strand
CGCACCGGCCGCGGGCGCACCTGATCCATCCGCCCTCGCCGGCTGGTCCACCGCCGCGGCGCGCGAGGAATTGCGCCCCGCATTCTCTTTCAACGCCAAGGGCGGACCGGAGGGCAAAGGCAGCTGGCTCATCATCGGCGATGCGCGCGAAGGTTTGAACGGCTGGCTCACGCGCACGCTGCCGGTGCAGGGCGGGCGCTATTTCCGCTTCTCCGCTTTGCGTCGGACGGAAAACGTTGCTTCGCCGCGGCGCTCGGCGGTGGCGCGGATTCGCTGGCAGGACGCGAGCGGCAAGGCCGTGACGCACGACGAGGTTTCCTTCGCCAGTTACCGTCCGGGCGAGCGACCGCGCAGCGAACCCGAATACCCCGCCGACGGCGCGACCGACGCGCGCGGCTGGACCGCGGTGACGGAAGTTTATCGCGTCCCCGCGCAGGCGACGCAGGCCGTGGTGGAACTGCACTTCCGCTGGGCCGCGAACGCGAAGGTCGAGTGGGCGAACGTGGCGCTGGCGGAAGTGCCTGCGCCCGCGCCGCGCAAGGTGCGGCTGGCCACGGTGCATTTCGTCCCGCGCAACACCAAGACCGCCGACGAGCGCCGCCGCGCCTTTGTCCCGCTGATTGAGGATGCCGCACGACAAAAGGCCGATCTCGTCGTGCTGCCCGAGGTGCTGACGTACGGCGGTGGTGGTTACGCGGCGGCGGCGGAGACAATTCCTGGGCCTTCGACCGAGTTCTTCGGTGCGCTGGCGAAGCAGCACGGGCTGCATCTCGTGCCCGGCCTGCTCGAGCGCGACGGACATTTGATTTACAACGTCGCCGTGCTCATCGGGCCGGATGGCGCGCTGATCGGGAAGTATCGCAAGGTGTGTCTGCCGCGTGGCGAGATCGAGGGCGGCATCCAGCCGGGGCACGATTACCCGGTGTTCAACACGCGGTTTGGCAAGGTGGGCATGATGGTTTGTTACGACGGCTTTTTCCCCGAGGTGGCGCGCGAGTTGAGCAATCGCGGCGCGGAAGTGATCGCGTGGCCGGTGATGGGCTGCAACCCGCTGCTCGGCGCGGCGCGCGCGTGCGAGAACCACGTTTATGTCATCAGCAGCACGCACACGGACGCCGCGCAAAACTGGATGATCTCCGCCATTTACGGGCATGACGGCCGTCCGCTTGCGCAGGCAAAGGACTGGGGCACCGTTGCCGTGGTCGAGGTCGATCTCGATCAACGCCTGCGCTGGCAGAGCCTCGGTGATTTCAAGGCGGAGATACCGCGGCACCGGCCGTGAGGGAGGCGGTGGCCGGAGAGCCCGGACTGGCAGCGGATGACTTCCCCGGGGTGGACAGCACGGGACTGGGCCGGTGGACTTCCAGCACGCACCGGAAGCCGATGAATCCGATGCGATGTCCGGGCGAGTCGAAAATGCGGGCCGACGAGAGGAGTTGCTTGCGCAGGGCGGAACACCAGCAGCCGCCGCGGAGGGTGCGATTTTTTTCCTTGGGGCTGTGCAGGTCCTGGCACCATTCCCACACATTGCCGCCGAGATCGAACAAGCCCTGGTCATTGGCGGGAAAACTCCCGACCGGGGAGGTGTGGGAGAAGTTTTCGAGTTGCAGCGAGGGATCGTAATTGCCCGCGTTCTTGGGCGGTGGCCATTGGGTGCCCCAGGGGAATTTGTCCTGGTTGCCGCCGTCACGTTCCGCCGGTGTCGAGCCGGTTTCGGCTCCCAATCCCACGGCGGTGCTCCATTCGGCGTCGGTGGGAAGGCGGTATTTGTCGTTCGGCCCGATCACGCGCAGGGACTGTTCCCGGGCGGTTAGCCAGAGGCAGAAGTCGCCGGCGTCGTG
Source organism: uncultured Akkermansia sp. (assembly GCA_964623105.1). Taxonomy (GTDB): domain Bacteria; phylum Verrucomicrobiota; class Verrucomicrobiia; order Limisphaerales; family BJHT01; genus BJHT01. The sequence continues at coordinate 3,805 of CAZUUP010000413.1, read as the reverse complement.
CCAGGTGACGTTGACCGCCGGATGGTTGGCGTCCTGCGGAAAAGCGGCGGCGGGCCACTGACGATTGGTCTCCCGGGCGAAGGTGAGATAATCCTGCCGGCGGGTCGGCCAGATGCAGAAGAGCGCGGGGGCTCCGGCGATCGGGACGAAGGGCATGCCCAGCGAATTGGTGTGGGACTGCTGGTGCATCCGCACCTTGATCACGCCCAAGTTGTTGCGCTTGCCGCCCTGCACGGTGACCGCCTGATCGATCGGTTCGAAGTTCTTGCTGTGCAGGGTTAGGCGGTAGGTGCCGGGTTTGACGGCCGCCCCGGAGGCGAACGGTTCGCCATTGAGGCAGATCCGCGCGGTCGCGGGGTCCTCGATGATGCGGCCGCCGGCCTCGAGTTTGAATTCGATGCTAGTCCGGCCATCGATCCAGGCGCGCGCGATTCCGATGGCCTTTTGAACCAGCACCACCGCGGCCAGCGCGGCGAGCAGCGGCCACGAATATTCCCAGAACTGCACCGCCACCGCGACACCGATGGCCAGGCCGGCGAATTGCAGGAGCGCCGCCCGCTTGGCCTGGGTAAAACTGGCGGCGACGATGCCAAGCAATTGCCGGAGTTCCTCGTTGAGCCGCTTCACCAGTTGGCGACCGTCCTGTTCGAAGTCGGACTTGGGCCACTTGTCGAGTCCCGCGTGGAAGGCGGCGACGGTGTTTTGGAACTCGTGAATTTCGGCCATTGTCTGGCGTTCCCGCGGTGCGACCTTCCAGGGTTGGCAGGCGGGCACGCGCCATTCGGCCGTTACTTTCAGTTTCAGGCGGTCGAACTGGCCCTGAAGCTGGCGCAACTGGCCGGACCATTTGTCGAGGATTTCGGTGACGCCATCGTAAGGCAGGTCGCGGAACAGCGGGTTGAGTTCCGCGAACAATTTGGCCGCGCGCGCGTAGTCGCCGGCCTCGGCGAGGGCGCGGGCCTGTTGCAGGACCCCGGCATGACGAGCGTGTTCGTTCAGCAGTTCCTCGCAGGCGGCGGCGACCGATTGCAGGTGGAGGACGACATCGGCGTGAACCGGACCCTGGCCGTGGGCGAACTGGCAGGTATTGCGCGTGGTGGGGCGCAGGAGCCGGGCACCGGGACGCTTGAGACGGCAGAACGCCGCGAGTTCGGGCGCGATATCGAGGCCGTTCTCGGCGATCACCAGGTCCAGCGGGTCGAACGCCGCGGCGAAATCGTGTTCGCGGGCGACCAGGTTCGCGAGCGCCTCCTCCACGGCGGTGGCGATCTCGTCGAGCATGGATTTGGAAAGGGTCTGGCGTTCCTTGGCGAGGACGGCTTTGCCCAGATCGAGCTGGGCGCGGACGAAAGTTTCGATGTCGGTCAGCAACTGTTCGAGCCGGTCCAGCAGTGACACCATGTGCCCGAGGGGATTCTCCGGAAGATTGCCCGCTGCCTGGTGAGCGCGGAGAAAATCGGAGAGGTCGGCCTGAAACTGGCGGTGAACGATGAGATCCTGCGTGTCGGTGAGCGCGCTGCTGACTGACTGAAGCGCCTCCGCGGTGGCGAGCAGGGCCCCGACCTGTCTTGTCAGCCGGGGGTTCATTTCATTCGTGCTTCAGCCGTTGGAGGGTCACCACGGCATCGGCCAGGAGGCTGCGGGCCTGCTGCAATTGTTTTTCGTCGACTGACACAGCTTCGCGATGATTCTGCTCGGTGTTGAAATGGCTGCGGCTCAGTTCGGCGAAGTTCTGGTCGGCGGCCCGGCGTTCCGCAGCCAGTGTCTCGAGCGCTTGCAACTGGCGATTTTGCGCGCCCAGCAGGCGGATCAGGCAGTAGAGGCCGGCGAGCGCGACCAGCAGGAACAGGATTCCGAGCAGGAGGAATTCGGGCGCGATGGCGGGCGAACTGGCAGATAGGCCCGGTGGGGAGACAGCAGCAAGGAGGATGTCGTTCAGGCGACCGGGCATCGGATTGCGGGGTTGCGCGGTTGAATCACGGGGAATGGTGTAGCGGTTCCGTGCGGGGTGGTAAAACGCAAAGTTTTCCGTGGTCTCATCGTTCGTTCGGGTACCGGGTTTGCTGGTAGATTCAGGCTGCTGAAAGGATTTCGACGCGGGGCGGTTCATTTGTGGGGAGCCAGGCCAGATGATCCAACAACCGGGCTGGATTAGGTGGCGCGTTTGCGGTGATAGTTCCGGCGTGGCGAACGGCAATCCGGCCTCAAGTGAACTGCTCACGTCCCTGCTGCGGGATGTGTCGCGCTCGTTTTACCTGACCTTGCGGGTGCTGCCGGCGGCGATTCGTTCGCAGATCGGACTGGCCTATCTGCTGGCGCGGGCGACGGACACGATTGCCGACACGGAGCTGGTGCCGGTGGCGGAACGGCTCGCGGCGCTGGCGGGGTTGCGGGAGCGCATTCTCGGGAGGGCGTCCGCGCCGCTGGATTTTCGCCGTTTCCTCGCAGGTGACGGTGCTGCCGCGGGGCGGCCGGACTCGGCTTCTGCGGCGGAACGCGTGCTCCTCCTGCGCATCGAGGAAGCGCTCGCGGTCCTTGCGGCTTGCGACGCGGCGGACCGTCGGCGCATCAACGACGTGCTCGACACGATCACGGGCGGACAGGAGCTGGACCTGCGGCGTTTTGGCGGCGCGGGCGAACGCGCGCCCACGGGACCGCCGGCGACCGCGGATCGGGAGCGCGGGCGGCCCGCCCGCGAGTTCCAAAGCGCGCTCATCGCGCTGCCCTCGGCCGCCGACCTCGACGACTACACCTATCGCGTCGCGGGCTGCGTGGGCGAGTTCTGGACCAAGATGTGCCGCGCGCATCTTTTCCCGGAGGTGCGGCTGGACGACGCGCAGTTGGTGGCTAATGGCATTCGTTTCGGCAAGGGCCTGCAGCTTGTGAACATCCTGCGCGACCTGCCGAAAGATTTGCGCACGGGCCGCTGCTACGTGCCGCTGCCGGAACTCGCGACCTGCGGCCTCACGCCCGCCGACCTGCTCGATCCCGCTTGCGAGCCGCGTCTGCGACCGGTGTATGACCGCTGGCTGGACCGCGCGGAGCAGCATCTGGCCGCCGGTTGGGAATACACGAACACGCTGCCTCGCGGGCAAATCCGCCTGCGCCTCGCGTGCGCGTGGCCCGTGTTGATTGGCCTGCAAACCCTCCGCCGCCTGCGCACCAGCCGCGTGCTCGATCCGGCGGCGCGCATCAAGATCACCCGTGCCGAGGTGCGCGGAATCATCGTGAAAACGGTGCTGCGTCTGCCCTCGGATGCCGCGTGGCGGCGGCTCGCGGGGCCGCTGCCTTCGGTGAGCACCATCGGCGCGCTCGAAACCAGTCCGGAGCATCGGTCCGGGTAGGTGAATCGAGAGGAGCGTAAGTCTTGAAGGGGCGGACCAACACGGGCGCTCGGTTCTGGGTCGCCCCTGCAGGGCTTTTGTCGATCGGGGATTCGGTTCCCAGAGCGTTGCCCTGGGCTGGTAGGTCGTCGGGCCGTTGGCCCTGAATTTTTTTTGCAGCACTGAGAAGGCCATGCCCAGCGGGGATTCGTGGAATTCGGCCCGTCAAATTTGCGGTGGCGAGTCACCGCTTTTTCGAGGGGACTGGTCGCCGTCAGGTGGCGGCGGGGGTGGCGGGGGTGGGGAGCGTTCGCGGCTCGCGCCCGCGCGGGCACGCGGGCGGGCGCGGACGCGGGGGGAAATTCGACGGCGACAAGTCGCCTGCGCGAAAGCGGTGACGAGTCACCGCACTCCACAATGTTGCGGCTTGCGCCGGGCGCCGGGAACTTCACCAGCACGTAGGTGATGTGGCCGCCCGCCGG
>CAZUUP010000412.1:3657-5667 GCA_964623105.1 uncultured Akkermansia sp. | reverse complement strand
CCCTTTCCCCCCTCGCCGCGCACGACCGCCACCGACGCCCTCGCCATCCTCCGCGCCCGGTCAGGGAAATGTCAGGGCCGCGCGCAGCGCAGCCCTACCACGATTTGGTAGCGACGCGTTGCGCGCGTCCGTAACCCACTCCCCCCGTCGCCACCGCTCTGGGAGAAAATTGAGCGAAAAGTTGACAGCCCAGCTTCTGCTCTATAGAAGCTCGCGCAATTCACCCCGCGTTATGGCTCTTGGAGCATATAGGTTCCCAGCTTTTCGCCTCCGGGCATTCTTGCGCTCCTATCGCACCCATGTCCGCCGCGCTGATTCGGTAGAAAGCGAAAGCCCACCCGCGCTCGTGCCGCACGGGTTTTCCGCGAGGGCGCGGAAAACGGCACCCGAGGGCGGGTGTGCTCCCCGGGGAGCGCGCGCCGCTGGCGTGCAGTTTTCGGCGGCGCGCCGAAAATTCGTACCACCGAGTTTTTCCGGCTCTGATGATGGAGGCAGAATGGTAAACGACGAATTGGGTGGGTCACCCAATCCGGCACGCGGGCCGCGTGCGCTCCCCGCGTTTTCCGCCAGGGCGTGGAAAACGGCCCCCGTGGGCGGGTGCGGGCCCAGAACCTTTCCCGGTAGGGCGCGTCTGTCCCCAGCGCGCCGCCGCACCGTGCGAACGCCCCACCGACGCGGTGAGGACACCGCGCCCTACCAACCCGCGTCTCCGCCACCCTCGCCCCGCGAGGAACGAGCGGGGCGAGGGGAGAAAGGCCGCTGATTCCCAGACTTGAAGCCAAAAACAAAACCAACGAAGAATGCCTCGTTGCCATGACTGCCACCCTCGAAATCGACTACCCCGCCACGCTGCTCCTCCACGGCCGCAACGCGGCGGCGTTAAACGAGCGCAGCCGCTTTTTGCTCGCGTTGAAATACTTCGCGCTGGGCGAATTGTCGTCGGGCCAGGCCGCGCAGATGAGCAGGAGTTTGGCAATGCCTAAATTCTTTGATCAGCCCACCCTTTGTAACGCTAGCCCAATCATCGGACCAAGTCGGGCACACCAAAAGCGTGAAAACCCATGCGCAAGAAGTTCAACCGCCGGAAGGGCAGCCGCCGTGGAATAACACCACCGATTCAAACCGAGGCACTTGATGGAAAACACATAATATTTTATGAAAAGCACACTTAAAGCCTTCCGCTTTTTCGGCATCATGACCGTCTTGTACTCTGCATGGTTGGGATCAACTCCTTCGGCATGGGCATTTGCCATTGGGGACAGGGTCTTGGCAACAGTATCCGGATTGAAGGTGCGCGCAAACCCGGGAGACACAAGCAACGCGACGCCTCCAACTGTTAACTATGGGACGACAGGCATTGTGCGACAGGGGCCGCAGACGGCCACACTGGGGACTGGCGGCACTTTTGTTTATACTTGGTGGAAGATTGATTGGGATGGCGATTCTAGCCTGAGTGGTTGGTCGGCGATGGCGGACACTGCGGGGAACCCTTACCTGATCTCAAGCCCCTATCCGAACACCTATCCGTATCCGACGAGCGACCCGAATTCGGTCGATCCGTGGTCGTTCTATTTCCGAGAATGCACCTCATACGCCGCGCATAAAATGAATCAACGCGCTGGCACAACATCAATGTCTTGGTTCTTTAGTAATCTCATGGGCGGTGGGCATTGGGGCAATGCCAACAACTGGCAGGCGAATGCGGGCGTGTTGGGATACCAAGTTGATACCACACCGACAGTTGGATCTATAGCTCAGTGGGGCAGCAGCGAGGCTGGTGCTGGGACTGGAGGACATGTGGCGTGGGTAGAATCGGTGAATGGGGATGGCACAGTGGATGTATCCGAATACAACTGGTCTTCCGCTCATGGGTTTGGGATTAGGCAGCACATCACTCCGCCCCGTTTCATTCATATAACCGTGACGCAACCGCTGGCGGACGGGGCGACACTCGTCAGCGAGACGGTGCCGGACGGGACGAGCTATGCGGCGGGTGCGGCGTTCACGAAG
>CAZUUP010000412.1:0-3557 GCA_964623105.1 uncultured Akkermansia sp. | reverse complement strand
GATGACGGCCCCGGCGACGGCGGGCACCGCGCGGGAAGACTGGAAGCTGGTCAACAGCGCGGGCACGACCATCAACGTCGGGACGTCCAGCACGGTTTGGGTGTCGGTGACAGTGACCACGCCGCTGACGGATGGCGCGACGTTAGCCAGCGAGACGGTGCCGGACGGGACGAGCTATGCGGCGGGTGCGGCGTTCACGAAGACGTGGACGCTCCGCAACACGGGCACGACGACGTGGGATGCGAATTACAAGCTGCGTTATGTGAGCGGGCCGGCCATGAGTGATCATGTGGACGTGGCGGTGGTGGGCACGGTGGCACCCAACGGGACATATATCTTCAGCAAGGCGATGACGGCCCCGGCGACGGCGGGCACCGCGCGGGAAGACTGGAAGCTGGTCAACGGCGCGGGAACCACCATCAGTGTCGGGACATCCAGCACCGTTTGGGTGCAAATTGCCATCCAAGGGCCGGCCGGGACAACGGTGCCCGGTTTAGATGTCAGCAGTAATCAGGGAACGATCAATTGGACAAATGTTGCACTGAGCGGGAGGAAGTTCGCCTTTGTTCGCAGTTCCCAAGGCACGGACTCCGCCTACAATGATACTAATTTTACTGCCAACATGAACGGAGCCGCAGCTGCGACTATCCTCATTGCTCCCTATCATGTGGTTTATCCAACCTTAAATATTGGCACTGCTGGTGCACAGGCTGAAGCGCAACATTTTGTTAGCGTAGCTGGAGGCTTTATCAAGGCAGGCAATCTAAGGCCCGTTGCTGATTTGGAAGACACTGCTACCCAGAAACCTGGCGCGACCTTGGGCAAAACGAATTTATCTATCTGGGTCGACGCATTTATGCAGGAGGTCCTGCGGTTGACAGGTATTTCGCCCATTCTCTACGTTAACAGTTTCTATGCGGCGAATTATATAGATTTAAGCGTTGCAACGAAGTATTCACTTTGGGTTGCCGACTATGGAAATCCAGAGATCCCCACCTTCGACGCGACCCGGAGTCCCGCCACGGGTACGTGGGGCAATTGGTCGATTTGGCAACACACGAGTAAGGGTGCCGTTCCGGGCATTTCGGGCAATGTTGATCTGGATATGTTCAATGGCACCGAGAATTCGCTACAACAGTTCCGGATTCCTGCAACGCTGACGGTACTGGCCATTCCGTCGATAGCCGGGACGGTCAACGGAGGCGGGTCATTTACCAGCGGCACCTATCAGACGGTTACGGCGACTGCCAACACCGGCTATATGTTCACCAATTGGACGGAAGGCGGAATCGTTGTGAGTTCATTCCCCAGCTATTCCTTCACTCTAAACAGTAACCGGACAATCGTTGCCAATTTCACCACCAATCTGGTCAACAACAATGGCATGGTGATGGCCTGGGGAGACAACACTTACGGTCAAACAAACATCCCTGCGGGTTTGGGCGCAGTGAAGATGATCGCAGCAGCCTTTTATTCCAGTCTGGCGTTGAGAAGCGACGGGACAGTCATTGCCTGGGGTGACAATACCTATGGTCAGACGAACGTACCTGCCGGGTTGAATGGAGTTAAGGCCATCGCCGGTGGACAACACCACTTTCTGGCGTTAATGAGCGACGGGACAGTGGCGGCGTGGGGGCGCAACTCAGAAGGCCAGTCATTTGTGCCAGTCGGGTTGAGCGATGTGACCGCCATCGTTGGACATGGATTGGCAAGTCTAGCGTTGAAAGGTGACGGTACGATCGTCGCGTGGGGTGACAATGCGTATGGCCAGACCGCGGTGCCTCTCGGACTTAACGAAGTGACGGCTATCGCTGGAGGACTTTACCATAGCCTGGCTTTAAAAAGGGACGGCACGATAATTGGATGGGGAAGCAACGATCAGGGCCAGAGAAATATACCTGCTGGGTTGAGCGGAGTCAGGGCTATCGCATGCGGAGGATATCACAATCTAGCGTTGAAGACCGATGGCACGGTGGTGGCATGGGGCTGGAATGACTACGGCCAGACGAATGTGCCGCTCGGATTGAGCGGGGTGGCGGCTATTGCCGGCGGCGCTTGGTACAGTCTGGCGCTGAAGAACGATGGGACTGTGGTGGCATGGGGCGACAACAGCGTCGGTCAAACGACTATTCCTGCCGACTTGAGTGGGCTGGCGGCGATCGCGGCAGGGGGAACTCACACAGTGGCGATTATCAGCGCAGCTTTGTCTGTTTCGCCTCGGATCGCTTTGATCTCGTCCGGCAATGTCCTTACTTTAATTCGCCCCGATACAGCGACAGGGTATCGAATTCAATCGACTTCGAGCTTGTTACCCCCTATCTCGTGGATCGATGTGATTGGAACCTTTCAAACTAACGGGGGTTCCATCAGCATCCCCGTTCCGCTCACTGGCATGCAGAAGTTCTATCGTCTGACCAAGCCCTGAAATTCTGCATGAGCGGTCCCGATGAGGTTATCCTCGCCGATTCAGCCGTTGTGGAATCCCTTATGGAAGGTAAGGGCTGGCAGTCTGAACCAGGGCGGGAGCTTTGACGGCACGAGCCGGAAGGTGAAGTGGGGGCCCTTCTTCGACACGCAGGCGCGGGTGTTCACGGTGGTGCTCGAACCGGGGAGCAACGCGGCGGCGGTGGTCTTCGCGGGCGTGGCGTCGTTCGATGGCGTGGATGTGGCGTTCAGCGGGCGGCGGGCGGCGCAGCGCGGGTCGTTCCTACCGGAGAATGTCAACGCCGGGCGCAACGTGCGGACGGAGGGTTTCCGCGTGGTGGTCCAGGGCGAGGCGGGCAAGCGGTATGACATCCACGCGACCGAGACGCCGGCGGTGCCCGTATCGTGGGTGGCGGTGGCGACCAATCTGGATGGCGCGGGCGTGGTGGATTTCACCGACCTGCTGGCGACGGGGCGGCAGGCGCGGTTTTATCGGGTGATCGAGAGATAATTTGTCCGGCCGGATGGCCGGGCCACGGGCGGGGGCTTATATCTGTGCGCCGCCCCCGCCCGTGAAGTTTTTCCCCACCAAGTCGGGGACCACACGCGCCCCCGCGTGTCGCTGGATGCGCCCTCGCAGCCAGTCTCGGGACGCGCACCCCGGGCGTAGAAAATCTGCGGGATTGCGCTTCCCCCGGTTTTCCGCGAGGGCGCGGAAAACAGCACCCGAGGGCGGGTGCGCTCCCCTCCCGGCTGCGCCTTCGTCGCGGCGGTCAAGGTCAGCAGTCCGTTACCCGGATTTCTGCGCCGTCTTCGGGCCGGGGCGGAAGCGGTCGGCGCGCGCGAGGCGAAGGAGCGCTTGGCGGCGTTGACGAAGAATCTGCCGCCCGCGGACGCAGCGGTGCAGAAGCTGATCGACGCGACGCGCGCGGCTTTCAATCCGGCGAAGGCGCGCACTGAGAAGGGCGCGGCGGTGTTCGTGAAGAACTGCGCGGTATGCCATCAACTCGGCGGCCAGGGCGCGCTGATCGGGCCACAACTCGACGGTATCGGCGGGCGCGGACTGGAGCGGATCGTGGAGGACGTGCTCGATCCGAATCGCAATGTGGATAAGGCGTTTCGCTCGACGCTGT
>CAZUUP010000411.1:0-5668 GCA_964623105.1 uncultured Akkermansia sp. | reverse complement strand
CGTAAATGATGAGGGCATCCATGCCGTTGTCCATGAACCACTCGCCCATCGCCGCCCCAGAAAACGGGGCAAGATACTGGGCAGCAGCCGGAGCGTCGGCGCCGGCGGCAACAACAATGGTGTATTCCATCGCGCCGGCCTTCTCCAACTCGGCGATGACGCGCGCGATGTTGGACTGCTTCTGCCCGACGGCCACGTAGATGTTGTAAACCGGGCGGAAATCCTTCTGACCGGCATTCTGCTTGTTGATGCGGGCCTGGTTGATCATGGCGTCCACGCCGATCGTGGTCTTGCCCGTCGAACGGTCGCCGATGATCAACTCGCGCTGGCCACGACCGATGGGAATCATCGCGTCAATCGCCATGATGCCCGTCTGGAGGGGCTGGCTGACGGATTTGCGCTTCACAATCCCGGGGGCAATCTTCTCCACTGGATATTGGGCCGTGGCCGTGATGCCGCCCTTGCCGTCCACCGGCCGACCCAGCACGTCCACAACGCGACCGAGCAAACCCTTGCCCACGGGCACGGAGAGCAGCTTGCCGGTGGTCTTGACCTCGGATCCTTCGCGGATGGAGAGATAATCGCCCAGCACGACGACGCCGACCTCGGTTTCTTCGAGGTTAAGCGCCAGGCCGATGACGCCATTGCCGAAGTCAAGCATCTCGTTGAGCATCGCGTCGGTAAGGCCTTCGACCTTGGCCACGCCGTCAGAAATCTCGCGCACGGTGCCGACGTTCTGCCGCGAGACCGAAGTCTTCAGGCCGGAAATCTGGGCTTCAATGTCTTGGAGGATGGAGCTCATAGCTGTTCGTTAATTCAAAAACTCAAAGGCTTTCATTCAGGGCCGCGAGCCTGCCAGCAACGCTGCCGTCGTAAATATCACTGCCCGCCCGGATTTTCATGCCGCCGATCAACCCGGGGTTGACCCAGAAACTTACATTCATTCCCGGCCCGTACTTGAGCGCAAGCGCCGCCTTCACGCCCTCCATCTGGGAAGGGGTGGATTCCACGGCGTTTTCGACCCGCGCGTCCCGCCGCGCCAGATCCAGCTTCACCAATCGCAGCAGATGCGACAGCGTGCCGGCATAGCCCCGGGGCTTCTTCGCCACCACCAAAGCCACCGTCTGCCGGACCCGGCCTTCATCCAGCACGCCATTGACGCAGCAGGCGTTAAAAAGCGTCTTGCCGTCGCGACGGGCTTGTTTGCTGGCTTTCATGTTCGAGGCGAAAATTCTCGTTGTCTAATCAGGCCGCCAGTTGCCGGACGGCATCATCAGCCAGACGCCCCTTCTGCTCGGCGGACAGAACATCGCCCGTGGCACGACTGGCTGCTTGCACCACCAACCGGCCAAATTCACGGCGCAATTCACCCTTCAACCGGACGAGTTCCGCATCTCCCGCTTCCCGGGCCTTGGCAAGAATGTTGGAGGCATCGGCAACCGCCTTCTGACGTTCCACCTCGGAAACTTTGGCGGCGGCGTTGCGGGCTTCCTCGATGATCTTGTTCGCCTGCGCACCCGCCTGATTGATCAATTCCTGCGCCTTGGCCTGGGCGCTGGCCAGTTCAGTCTTGATCTTCTCGGCGTTCGCCAATCCCTCGGCAATCTTGGTACGCCGCTCCTCAAGCACCTTGAGAATCGGATCGTAGGCAAACTTCTTCAGCAGGAACGCGACAATGCAGAAGCTGATGACCTGCGAAACAAACAACTGGATGTTAAACCCGAAGGTTTCCCCGGTGGATTTCGCGATGTCCGCCAGACCGCCGCCTCCCGCTGCGAAAAAAAGATGCTGGTTCATATTCCGAAAAAAATGGGCGGACGCGGAGCCGAAGCCCCGCGCCCAGTGGTAACTTACTTCGCCAGGAAGATGGCGAAGAACACAATGCCTTCAGCGAAGGCCGTGCTCAGGATCGCTTGCACGAGAATCTTCGTGGCCGCGCCGGGATTGCGCCCGACCGCTTCCGAAGCCTTCATGCCGATCATGCCGACGCCGATCGCAGCGCCAGCGGCAGCTGCGGCGACGTGGAGGTTGCCACTCATTTCAGCCAACATGGGCGTCAACATATATGTCTTACCTTTCTGTGTGTACTCAGCGACCCCCGCAGTCTTGCCACGGTCAGGCCGCCGAAATTGTCAATGATGTTCCTTGCCGTGCCCGTGCCCCTCTTCATCGTGCGTACAGATGAGCAGCGTGAACACCGCGGTCAGGAGCATGAACACGAGCGCCTGAACCAATCCCACCAGCAGTTCCATCGCATAAAACGGCAGCGGCAGAAGCCAGCCCCAATACTTGCCTCCCATCAGCGCCATCGTCTCCAGCATGTTTTCACCGGCGAAAATGTTACCAAACAACCGGAAACTCAACGACACCGGACGGAACAAAATCGAAACCACCTCCAGCACACCCACAGCCATGAACACCAGAATCATCAACATCTTCAGTGCGCCCGTGGTGTCGCCCTTCGGTCCGAACAGGTGCAGTATGAACCCGCCCGGCCCGTTGGCCTGCAAAGCCCAATACGTCCAGCAGACAAAGAACACCATCGCCATCGCCAGCGTCATGTTCAGGTCCGCGTTCACACCCCGCAGCAGCGGATTCTCGATGTGGTGCAGATGCCCGGACGCATCCGGAGTCCCCCATCCCACGGTCCCGACTCCCGGAATCAAGCTGAACCAGTTCGTGAACAGGATGAATATGAAGATCGTCGCGAAAAACCAGAACGTCTTCTTGACCAAGTCATGCCCGATGATCCCCTCCAGAAACCCGTACAAACTCTCCACCAGCCACTCCCAGAAATTCTGCACCCCTTCCGGCACCGCCTTGAGGTTCGCCGTCGCCATCCGCGCAAACACAATCAAACCCAGCGCGATCACCCAAGTCAGAATCATCGAATTCGTCACCACCAACGGACCAAGGTTGAACCGCGGTGCGTTCGGCGGGATCCCCTCATGGTGTTCCGCCTTGCCGTGATCGCCCTTCTCCGCGTGCACGGCACCCGCCTTTTTCTCCGCATGCACCGCCACCTTGTCGGCCGCGACGGCGACATGGACCGCGCCGAAAACCAGCAGCGCTGCCAGCAGATTTCTCACCAAAAACTTCACGTCTAAAATAGCGTTTCGACCGCAATTTTCCGTCTTGGAAAACGGTCTTCTGTTCCAGAGCGCGCAGACGTTGCCTAATTGTGAAACTATTCACAAGCGTTTTTTTGGAACTTTTTTCAACCCCCGATTTGCGCACCTGCCGCGACCTAAAAACAAACTTGTCCCCCGCCCCGCCCGCTCCTAAAAAACTCCCCGTGCAACACCCCCATCCTCGCCCCGCCACCTTCGCCCGCTCGCTGCTCGCCCTCGCGCTCCTCGCCCTCGGGATCGCCCGCCTGCCCGCCGCCGACACCGATTACAAGGCCATCAAAATCCTCGCCTCGGCCGACGCCGTCCGCGTTCGCCTGCCCCTCACCGACGTCACCGGCAAAGTCCGCCCCAAGGAAAAGACCGACGACGGCGAAGGCGAAGCCATCGCCCCCACCAAGACCAAACTCGGCGAAGCCCACTACCTCGAATGGCAGATCGGCTACGACACCCGCGACATCAACGCGCCCAACGTCGTCAAGGAAGTCGCCTTTCAACGCCGCGGCGAGACCAAATACGGCACCGAACTCACCCGCATTCTCGTCGAAGCCCTCCGCCTCGGCCTCCTTACCCGCGACGACCTCCAGCGCGAACGCCAGCGCCTCGCCGCCTTCGCCGACGCCACCCTCGAGGAACACGAAAACATCACCGTCGAAAAAGCACCCGTTAAACCCGACGGAGGACGCCTCCCCGAAGGCTTCTCCCGCTGGACCCAAAAGGTTCCCCGCTTCGTCCGCGAAACCCCCGCCGGCTTCGTTCAGATTCAACTCAAACCCCGCCAGCGCGGCGTCGGCAACCAAGCCATGATTTACGTCTGTCTGCCCGCCACCGCCCTGCGTACCGCCGATGGCAGCCCCCGCACCCCCGGCCCCGCCCGCACCAAGGAAACCGTCTGGTACCACTTCGACAAAAACGCCACCGGATTCCTCCTCGACATCCTCCGCTCCTTCGCCATCGCCTCCCGCCAGCACAACGAAGACGTCGGCCAAATCCTCGGCAAAATCCTCGAAACCACCCCAGCCAAATAGCCGTCACCCGGCACACTATCCGCCGGATGCGGCCGTCCCGCCGCCTCACATCGCCGATACCGATCCAGCCACGTCGGAAACTCCAAAACTTCCCAACGCAGCCCCTTGGTAATCACCGACGGGACGACCCACCGAAGCCGACTGCTCGCCCACTACCCATCAGCGAAAACCCCCGCTCGCCCACCCAATCCTGATCGCACAATTCGGGCTGGTTTTTTCCCCCGGCCCGGACGAAAGTGGCCCCATGAATCCCATCCGCCCCTTCCTCAACCCGCAACCCTTCAGCCGCCGCGACGCCCTCCGCGTCCTCGGTGCCACCGCCCTTTTCGCCACGCTGCCTTCATTACGTGCGGAGGCTCCCGGCAAAGACTCGCTGCCGATGCAGTTCTACAAGAGCCTCACCGACGAGCAGCGCGCTAAAATCTGCCTGCCCGTGGCACATCCCAGGCGCCAATTCGTCAGCAACTGGTGGTACATCTGCCCCGAACAACGGCTCCACACCTTTTACACCAAGGATCAGCAAGACCTCGTCCGGCAAATCTTTGAATCCCTGCACCACCCCGAACATCGCGAGAAGATGAACTGGCAGGTCCAAAAGGACCTCATGGGAAACATCAAGAACACCCCGTCCGTCGGCTTCTTCGGCACCCCGGCAGACAAGGATTTCGAGTTCATCTACACCGGCCACCACGTCACCCGCCGCTGCAACGCCCACACGGACAAGGGCCTCGGCTTCGGCGGCGCCCCGATCTTCTACGGCAATTTCGCCAAGGGCTTCCACGAATCCAAGGACCACGAAGGCAACCCCTTCTGGTATCAAGGCCTGCTCTTCAACGAATTCTACCGCTCGCTCAATGGCAAACAGCAGGAGAAGATCCTCGTCGGCCGCGAACCTCGCAACGAAAGTCCCTCCGCCGTCATCGCCAAGCGCAAGGACGACCTCCCCGGCCTCAGCGGTGCCGACCTCACCAAGGACCAGCAGGCCAAACTCCTCGACACCATGCGCCGCATGCTTGTGTGCTTCCGCCCCGACGACGTCGCCGCCACCATGAAGACCATCGAGGACAAGAAGCTGGTCGAGCGCCTCTTCATCTCCTGCTACGGCGGCGAGCACGACATCGGCCGGGACGGGGTCTGGGACACCTGGCAGATCGAAGGACCGGAAATGGTCTGGTATTTCCGCGGCGAACCGCACATCCACGCCTACTTCCATCTCCCGACCTGAGCACGGCCACCGAGTTTTCCCGCCCCTCCTGAACCGGCCTCTTTCCCGGTCACGCTCGCTTCGACTGCGGCGAATTATCCAGCGTCGGCAACGTCTGAACCCGCGACCTCCACTTCGCCGGGAAATCCTCCCGCCTGAGCCGCCACCCGTGAAACAGGCCGAGGCGGAGAAGTGTTATGAACCCGATTTTGCAATACAGAGACACGATGAGCACCGAGCGGCGAAGCCGCAGCCCTTTGGAGTGCGGTGACTCGTCACCGCTTTCGCGCAGGCGACTTGTCGCCGTC
>CAZUUP010000410.1:0-5673 GCA_964623105.1 uncultured Akkermansia sp. | reverse complement strand
CGCATCTACCTCGACAACTTCGATCACATCACCGCCTATTGGGTGGGGCTCGGGCTCAAGCTGGCGCAGGTCGCCCTCAGTTACGGGGCCGATGACCTGCACGGGACCATCATCGAGGAGCACATCTTCCACATGGCGGGCGCGGCGTCCCCGCAGGCGCAGACCGAGGCCGCCATGGTGAAGGCGATCCGCGAGGCCGGAAAGAGCCCCGTCCAGCGCAACACTTTTTACGAGCCCGTGAAAGTCTGGGACCCGATCAACCGCCCCGAAAATGCCGCGGAGGGGCAGCCCACGCGGACGCTCACGGCCAACCTCGCCACGGCGTGAAAGATTCCGAGCCATTACCCAAACTCCGACTGTTGCCCGTGGGGCCGCCCGAGTCGCGACCGCCCGCGGAATGGGAGAAGCGCCTGCGGGAAATCGAGCAGGAGGAAGAGTTGCCGCCGGTGCCGCTGGCGCCGTTGCGGGTCGGGTCGGTTCCCTATCTCAATGCCGTTCCGTTGACGCGGGGAATCGAGGATCAGATTGTTTTTGCCCCGCCCGCGGAGCTTGCCCGGCTGCTGCGGGACGGCAAGCTGGACGCCGCGCTGGTCTCGGTCACCGAAGCTTTGCTGCAGGAGGGTTACGACATTTTGGACGGCATTGCCGTCGCGTCGCTGGGAGAGGTGCGCAGCGTTTTTCTCGCCCACCGCGAGCCCCTCGAGAAGATCACCCAGGTTTTTTGCGACCCCGCCTCGCTGACCAGCGTCAACCTGCTCCGGGTCCTGCTTGCCGAACGCGGCTTGCGTCCGGACTTTGTGCCGCTGCCCAATTATCATGATGCGCCGTTCTATCCCGCCGTCCTTCTGATCGGCGATCCGGCGCTCGATTTTGTGCGCGAACCGCATGAACACCAGGTCTGGGATTTGGGCGCGGCCTGGTTTGAGCTGACCCGTCTGCCTTTTGTCTATGCCGTGTGGGCCCTGCGGCGCGGCCACGTCGGACCCGACCTGCGCCGGCAGTTGCGCGAGGCGAAGGACGAAGGCCTGCAAAACCTGGACGCGATCGTGGCGGAGCGAAAGGAATACGACCGTAATTTTCGCAAGGACTACCTCGGCTGGATCATCCATTACCATCTGGGACCGGACGAGAAACGCGGATTGGCGAAGTTCGCCGAACTGCTGCGGCGCCACGTCACCCGGAATGTTTACGACCCCCAATATGTCGATTGAACCGGGGCGGTCGCTGGAATCCACCCGGCGCCGGGGCCGCCCGCACGGACGAGCCGCTTTAGAACCATGAGCTACGACACCGCGCTGAACGGTCTGCTCCAACAAGTGTGGGATGGCCATCGGGTGACTCCCACCGAGGCCCGGCGGCTCTATGACCTGCCGCTCGAAGAATTGGGCGCACTGGCCCATCGTCGCCGCGAACTTGCGCAGGCCGCGGCCCACGGCGGCCGCGGCAACGAGGTTGTCACCTACATCGTCGATCGCAACATCAACTACACCAACGTCTGCAACGTCTATTGCAAGTTCTGCGCCTTCTACCGCGTCGAGGGGGATGACGACGCCTATGTGATCAGTCACGACGAGATGGACCGCAAGATCGAGGAGACCGTGGCCCTCGGGGGCACCCAGATCCTCATGCAGGGCGGACATCATCCCAAGTTGTCCAAGCAGTGGTACCTCGATCTCCTCGGACACATCAAAGCGAAGTTTCCGCACGTCAACATCCATGGATTCAGCCCGAGCGAATTCATCCACTTCCGCGAGGTGTTTGGTGAACCGTTGGAAAATATCATCGGAGACTTTCGTGCTGCCGGGCTGGGCTCAATTCCGGGCGGCGGCGGCGAGATTCTCGTGGACCGCGTGCGCAAACGCATTGCGCCGCTCAAGGCCATGAGCGACGACTGGCTGGCGGTGATGGATGCGGCGCACCGGCTGGGTTTGAAATCCACGGCGACGATGATGTTCGGCCACGTGGAGACGGTGGAAGAACGGATCGAGCATCTCGAGCGTGTTCGGGCGCAACAGGACGCCAGTGGTGGCTTCACGGCGTTCATCGCGTGGACCTTTCAGGCCGAGAATACCCGCCTCAAAGCCCCCACGGTTGGAGCGCACGAGTATCTCCGCATGCAGGCCCTCAGCCGCATCTATCTCGACAACATTCCGAACATCCAGAGCTCGTGGGTCACACAGGGGCTCGACATCGGCCAGATTGCGCTGCGTTTCGGGGCGAATGACCTGGGCAGCATCATGATCGAGGAAAACGTTGTCAGTCAGGCGGGGACCACTTTCAAAATGGGCGTGGCCGACATGCAGCGACTCATTCGCGAACTCGGCTACGAACCGCACCAGCGCGACAACTGGTATCAACTGCTGAACTGAGCCGCCCGCCGGTGCCGGGCACCGGCTGCACCTTCGCCTCCATCCGCCATGAGGACCAACCAGGTCGAATTCGCCAGCGTGCGACACTGGCTGGAACGCAAGGTCCGGGCGCGCGTGGCCGCCAACCTGACGATTGCCCTCACCCATGTGGTGCTGGGGTTGATGCTGCTGGTCGGCACGGCATGGTTTGCGGCGTGGGTGTTGCTGGCCGGGTTCGGACGGGTGGTTGAAATCGCCCGGCACAACTTCGGCGTGCCGCTGCGTTACCAGGAATCCGAGCGTGGACTGCTTGTGCTGGCGGCCGTGATGCTGGTGTTGCTCGTGGCTGGCAATGCCCGCTCCGGAGCGGTCAACCTCGGCCAGTTCGGCCAGTTCAACTGGCGTTCCCGGGCCGGCACCTTCGCCGCCCTGGCCGCTCTGGGAGCGATGTTTTCCCGGGTCCTTTACCTGGGTCCCAGCCTGCTGGTTCAGGCGGTCGGATTCTTCCAGAAATGGTCGCGGTGGAAGAACCTGGACCGCGAAATCATCGCCGAGGTGCTGCACCTGCTGGCGGGCGAGAGTCATCGCGTTGCGTATGAAGAAATCGCCCGGCGAATCCGCGGCTTTTCGCACAGCCGGACAGTGCCGCAATTGCATTTGATCGATGGCATTCTTTTTCTCAGCTCGCCCCCCGGCGGACTCGGGCTCACCAGCGAGCTGCGGGAGGAATTGTCCGGCCGTGGCGTGCATCGGGAGACGGGCGCGGGTGCGCATGAATTTCGCGACAATCGGCGAACGCACGCGGATGCCGCCAATCGCGCGCGGGGCCGCCGCGTGGTGTTCCTCTGCGGTGGCTGCCAGCTCAAACTGCGGGTGCTCATCGCCTCGGAAAACATCTCGATCAAGTGTCCGCGATGCCGTGCGGTGTACCGGGTTTGCGGCATCGAAGGCGGCCGCATCCAGATGCAGCGTGTTTCGTCCGGGTTTCGGCAGCGCAAGCCGCCCCCGCCTCCGCCTCCGCCCCGCGCGCCGTTCGATCACGAGTTGCTGGGTGTCAAACGCGACGCCACGGCCGAGGAGATCAAACACGCCTACCGCAGCCTCCTGAAGGCGAACCATCCGGATTTCTTCGCCAATGCCGCCCCGGAGGAGCGCGCGCGCGCGGAGGAATACACCAAACAGCTCAACCAGGCCTATCGTTCGATGATGCTGCGGTTTGACAAATGACCGCGCGGTCCCAAGCTGGCCCGCAGTTCGCACGACTTGAACCGCCGACCGTCATGCCCTTTGCCATGAAATCCGTTCGATCTGTACTTGCCTCGATGCTTCTGCTCGTCGTGCTGGCCGGAGGTTACGCCGCGGCCGCCGAGGATGGCTTCGCGCCCCTGTTCAATGGCCACGACCTCGAGGGGTGGGAACCTCGCGAGTACAAGCAGATGCCTGCCGATCAGTGGACCTTCAAGGGCGGCGTGCTTGCCGCCAAGAACGGCCAGGGCTGGCTTGCGACCAAGCGGGAGTTCGAGAACTTCATCCTCCGTCTCGAGTGGCGCCTTCCGACCAACGGCAACAGTGGCATCTTTCTCCGCGTTCCGCCGCTCAAGGAAAAGGAGCAGCCGTGGACCGCTGCGGTGGAAATTCAGGCGCTGGACGACACCGGTCCGACGTACGTCGGAAAGATCAAGCCGTATCAATTCAGCGGATCGATCTATGGAGTGGTCGCGCCGACCCGGTCGAAATATCGGGGTACTGGGGAATGGAACAGTTTCGAAATCACCTGTCGCGGGGGGAAGATCAGCGTGGTTTTCAATGGCGACGAAGTGGCAAGCGCCGACATGGACGCTGTTCCTGCCTTGCGCAACCGGGCCCGCAAAGGCGTGCTCGGTTTGCAGAACCACGGTTCCAGCGTCGAGTTTCGCAACGTGCGCATCAAGATTTTGGAACCGTGAGCGGGGCTGCTCGGTTTGCCGCCTGAAGGATCGGCGACTCAGACGACTGCGATCTCGGGCGGACAGGAAGGATTTTCGATATCAAGCCAGCCGTGCAAAGCCCGCAGGTTGGACCGACAGTCCCGCGGCGGCGCGGAGAGTGCCTTGGGCCTGTATTGTGTCGAGGCCGGCGAGCACTTCATCGAGTGCTGAAAGTGCTGCGGCGATCATTGTCTCGTCATGGCACCACATGACGTAGAGTTGGGCGCTGAACAGAAAGCCCTGGCGCAACATTCCCCGGATCATAAGCGCCTTGGCGGCCGCGCTGTCGTGGCCCAGATCGAACGCGATGGACGGGGCGCAGGGTTGCCCGCCGATCTTGATACGCAACGCCGGATGTCGTGCGGCGACATCGCGCAATGCGGACTGCAGGCGTTCGCCCAGCGCCCAGACGCGTGATTGCACTCCTTCGCGGCGCATTTTTCCGACGCACGCCAGGGCCGCAGCGGTGCCGACCCCGTCCGTCCAGTAACTGCTGGAGATGAAGCTGTCGTTCGCCGCGTCCATCACCGCCTCGCGTCCGAGAATGACACCGCTGGGGAAGCCGTTTGACATCGCCTTGGCATACACGGCGATGTCCGGTTCGATGCCGAGCCTGGCCGCCGCGCCGGGAAAGCCGAAACGCCACCCGCTCGTAACCTCATCCAGCACGAAGACTGCGCCCGCCTGTCGGGCCGCGGCCATCACCTTCGCCAGAAAGCCATCGCGCGGCAATTCCGAGCGCATGGGTTCCATTACGATGGCAGCGAGCTTCCCGTCGAGCTTCCGCATCGCCGCGGTGAAGGAATCAAAGTCGTTGTAGCGAAACGGCGCCGCGGTTCCGGCCAGTTCGCGGGGCACTCCCAGCGGTTGCAGTCCGGGAAGCAAATGCCCGTCCAGAGCCGCGACGTCACCAAGGTTTGCCGCCAGATACCAGTCGCTCCAACCGTGATATCCACAGAACGCGACCCCGCTCTTTCCGGTGGCCGCACGCGCGATGCGGACTGCGAGTGCGAGTGCCTCGCCGCCGCCGCGCGCGTACCGCACACGGCCCGCCCATGGATGCAAGCCCAGCAGCAGGTCCGCCAGCGGCACCTCTTCCGGCGAAGCCAGGGTGCAGTAGGAGCCGAGCGACACCCGTCGATGAACGGCCGCATTCACCTCGCGGTCGGCATGCCCCAGCAGGATTGCGCCGACGCCGCCGGTAAAGTCCAGGCGCCTTTCCCCGTCCAGATCCCACACCTCCGCCCCCGCGCAGCGTGAGAAATACGACGGCCACGTCTGTTCATCGAACAGGTGCGCACGCTTCGAGAGCAGGCCCGTGCCGCAGGAAATCATCGCCTTCGCCCGGGACCACAGTT
>CAZUUP010000409.1:0-5681 GCA_964623105.1 uncultured Akkermansia sp. | reverse complement strand
CGCTTCGCATCCGCGCTGACCAAGTCGAGATCGGGCAGCACCGTTTCCGGCGCGGTGATGCGCCACAGCGGCTTCCCCTTCGCATCGCGCCGCACGGCCTCGTGGCGGTCCAGCACCAGCGTGCCGCCGTCGGCCAACGCGCGTCCGACCAGATCCTGCGGCGTGCCGAGGCTCGCGTCTTCTTTCAGCGGAATCGCCAGCCCCTTCGTGTGCGCAAACGGCACCGCCGAACCCGCCGGCCAGCTCACGCTCCAGCCGCGCGGCGCGGCCGAGCTACCCGGATCATCCTTGCCCTCGGCGAGCACCTTGCCCGTCTTCGCCTCGATGATCATGGGGCGGAACGCCCACAACGTATCCACTGTGCCCGGCACCTTGCCCGGAGTGGAACCGACGATCACAAACTCGCCGTGAACAATCTTCGTTCCGTCCGGGCTGAGCTGCGCGTTCGCGAGCACCACGCTGCGGCTGAACTCCGCCGCGAGACTTTGCTCGGCCTCGACCGGATACGTCGCGATGGCCTCGGCGCGGTCGCGCAGCCACATGCGTTTGCCCTCGAAATCCACCGCCAGAATCCCCGTGCGCCCGAGCAGCAACACCTGCCGCAGCTTGGTGTTGATCACGATCGGCACCTCGGTATCAACCGGCCCTTCCGTGTAATGAAAATCCGCCCAGCCCGTCGTCGCGAACTTCCGCAGCACCTTCCCGTCCTTCGCATCGAGAATGAAACACAGCCATCCGCGCCCCGTCGCCGCGACGACCTTTTTCCCGTCATCAATGAAGCCCGCGAAATACACGTTGTGCTCGGGCAGGAACGTCTTCCACAGCAGCTTCCCGTCGGCGGCGAGGCAGAACAGATTGTCGCCGTAACCCGCCGTGCCCACGACCGTGCGGCCCGTCGCCGCATCGACATCCACCATCCGCACCCAGTCCGGCCACGCGATCCCGTCGGCCATCGCCGACGGCGCTTTCGCCTTCGCCTCGCCCGCGGCCAGCGCGGCCTTCGGGTCCGGCGCGGACCGCGTCACCACGGGCGCGACGACCTCGGTACCCTTGCCCGCCTCGGGCGCGAACACGGCATCGACGCCGCGCGTCAGCCCCGCCTCGTCCTGGCTGAGAATGCTCAGCGTGTCGTGATAATTGGAAAACGCCTTCGCCGTCACGTTCACCAGCGCCCGTCCGCGTCCGGGAAAATTCGCCGTCAACGGCTCCGGCAGCACGTCGCGCCGGATCAACGCCTCGATCAGCCGGCTTTCATACCGTCGCCCGAGCAACACCATCGGTGCCTCGACAAACAGCCCCGGCTCGACCACATCGCCACGCCACAACCGCGTCCCGTCGATCTCCGCACGCGTCATGTTCCACTCGCCCGGCAGCTTGATCACCTCGTCCGCGTTCACGATGCGCGCCTCGCGCCCCTTCGCCGCGAACGCCTTCTGCAACCGCTCCGCCTGCGGCCGCACCCACGCCTGGTCCGCGTCGGTCACGATCAGCACCGGCGTTTTGCCCGCGAGAAATTTTGCCACGCGTGCCGGTTCATTCACCCACACCGGCCGCGCGTCCAGCGTGCCCGTCGGCACCGTGCCCGCGCTGATTTCGATCCCCGCCTCCGCCACGCAGCCGCTCATCAACTCGCGCACTCGCAGCGTCCAGCGACCCGCCGGCGCGTTTGCGCCCACGCGATACACGCCGCGAAACTCCGGCGCCGCCGCGCGCCACACGTGCTGCACGGTCTTGCCCGTCGTGTCGCGCAGCTCGATCTCCAGCGGAAACGCCGCGTCAATCGCCTGCCCGTCCGCGCCCGCCACGTTCACCGCGTAATTCAAATCTTCGCCTGCCGTCACCCGCGCCGCCGCGCCCAGCTTCACGCCCGCAATGGCCGTCGGCAGGAACGCCAGCAGCTTCCCCGGCACCGCGCGCATGTCCGCCGTCAGCGTCATCCATTCGCCCTCGGTCTTCACGTCCGTGACCGGCTTCATCGCCAGCACGTCGTAGCAAACCGGCGGCCGCCGCGGGAACCGCAACTGCGGCGCGTCCGGTGCCTGATGCAGCGCGCGGCCGAGACTGCTGAATCCGGGGTCCGCAAAATTCGGGAGAAACATATATTGTCCCTGCCCGCGCTTCTGCCAGTCGGGGCCGACGAGCAAATTGTGCTGCGCCGCGGGCGGGATGCGCTTGGCCAGAAACTCACGCACCGTCTTCGTGATTTCCTCCGACTGGTCGAACACCTGCCGGAACTCGAAATCCAGCCCGCGCGGAAACGCCCCGCCGAGCTTGTCGTCGAATTCGTCCAGCTCGGAATCCAGCTTCACCACGCCCTCGAGATCGAGCTTGCTGGAGCGCTCGACGACGATGGTTTTGCCCGCCGAGATCAACCGCTGCAGCGCCGCGCGCACGGCCGGCGCGATCTCCTGGTCGATGGTGAAACCGGGCGCGAAGATGACCTGGTATTCCATCCCCTTTCCCGCGAATAACTGATGGTCGTAGAGAAAATCCGCCGGGAACCCCGCGCGCATACAGCCCACCCAAATGCCCTCGCACGAGTGCGACACCGTCGTCTGCTTGCGCTGCGAGAGATGATCCGCCTGCCGCGAATAATACACCGCCACCTGCTTGTACCCGCGCTCCAGCGCGAGCAGGAAATCGCCGTAGGGCCGCGTGAGTTGCCGCGTCACGTTGCGCGCCGTGTCCGCGGAATCGGTGTGATGCCGGTGCGCCGCATCGTGTCCGGACTCGAAGAACGAGATGCCCTCGACCTTTTGCGACAGCGCGAAAAACGTGTTCCGCAACTGGCTTTCACCGTGCCGCCCCGAGACGTGGTGCGCGTCGATTTGCGTCCACACCGGCTGGCCGTCGCGCACGCGCAGGATGTCAGCCATAATCGCGCCATACGCGGGCCGAGGGCCGTAGCCGCCGTCCTTGTACATCACGCACGTCGCGATATCGAGGCCGCCCTGGACATCGAGCACCGTGCCGTTCCCCGCGATGTTGCCGCCGTTCCCGCCCCATTGCCGCTGAAACACAAAGTTCGCCGAGTGCGGCATCAGGTCCTTCGCCACCGCGCCGATGCGCCGCGAGAAGTCCGCCCATTCCTGATCCTGAAACTCATTCCACGTCAGGAAGGTCGCGAGGTCCTCGTAATTCCGCTGGCCCGCCGGACGCCCCATGAAACGGTCGATTGCCCGCGTCGCCCGCGCGCCCGTGAGGCCGCGGTCCTTGTGCTTCTCGCGGAAGGCCATCTCCTCGGCCGTGTCGATCGCGACAATCACCGACGGCGGCAGGCCGATGATGCTCGTCCAGTAAAACTCGTCGTACAGCGCCGCGCCGAGATACGCCGGATGATGCCGCATCGAGGCGATCTCGAGGCTCGCATACCGCTCGCTGGCATCCAGGAAGAGCGGCAGACGCGGCACCTGCGTGTCGTTGTAGGTGAAGAGGTCCTCGTAGAACCGCAGGTTGTGCCGCAGCGCCGCCGTCATGAACCGGTCACGCCCGCTCGCCTGGTAATGACTTTCCCACGGCCCGAGTTCCGGCCGGTCGCGCACGAGCTGTTCGAGATCGGCATGATGGCGGTTCACGCGATCCTGATCGTAGCTCATGCCGCTGAAACCATTGTACCCGAGCGATTGAATCTCGCGCGCCAGTTCCTCTGTGCCGCGGCCGGTGCGCAGCGAACTCTGATACGCCGCGCCAAGCGGGCTGTACTTGCCGTTGGAGAGATTCATGAAGTGCGTCTCCGGCTCGGGATCGACGAGATCAAACGCCAGCGGGGCCGCCGCGTAATCGCCGACCTTCGCCTCGAAGCGATACCGCCCCGGCGCGAGCGACCGGCTCAGCGCGTCGGGAATGCGCACGACGAACGTGTCGCGCTCGACCACCGCCGCCGCCAGCTTGTGCCGCAACAGCGGGAATTTCTTCCCCGCCGCATCCACCAAATCCACGTCCACCGCCGCGCCCGCCGACAGCGACTGCCCCTTCACCAGCGCCGCCACCGCGACCCAGAACGATTCGCCGCGCCAGAACGCGTCGCGTCCGCGCAGCGTGAACAAGCCCACGCCCGCGGGCTTTTTCGTCGCCACGGAAATCCGCACCGTCGTGCGCAACGACAACGCCTCGGGATCATCCGGCGCCATGCCCAGCTCGAGCTGATACACGCCATCGACCAGCGTCGCGGGCAGCGGAATTTCCAGTTCGCCGGGAACGCCGTTCGCCACCGGCTTCGTCGTCAGCGCGGTCCACGCCGTTTCCTTTTCGCCGCGCAGCCGCGCGAAGGGCTTCCAGTTCTCCGCCGTGTTCACGCCCTCGACCTCGATGACCTTCGCCGACGCGTTGGTGAGCGCCGTCTCGGCGAGCGCCAGTTTCTCCTGCGCCTTTGGCACCTGCGGGAGCAATTCATCCAGCGCCTTCGTCGCGTCGGTGACTTTCGCCCGGGCGTCGTCGATGTCCTTTTGTAAATCGGTGGTCACGACGTCGGGGTCTTTCGCCTTCGCCGCGTCGAGCGCCTTCAGCTTCGCACCGACCGAGTTCGTCGCGGATTTCCACGCGTTCGTGCCCTGTGTGAGTTTGCTGTTCAACGCGCCCAGCGCGGTCTGCGCGGCCTTGAACGCGTTCGTCGCCGCCCGCGCCGCGCGGTCCGCTTCGACAATCGGCCACGGATCAATCACCCGCACCGACGCGCGCACGCCCTGCCCCGGCTCCCAGTGCCGGCCCGTCAACTCGGCCACCAGCCCGCGCTGCGCGCCCTTCACGCGGTCGCCCGTCGCGACGCGAAACGACTTGATGGGAAACTTCGACAAATCACCGTCCACGAGAATCGCCGGGCCGACCTCGGCGACCTTGAATTCATACGGCTGCTTGCGCGGATACCACGTCGTCAGCTTGCGCGCGCCGGCCTCGTGCCCGGCCCACGTGTATTGTTCAACTCCTGGCACAATCGCCTTCGACCCCGGCTCGCCCTCGACTGGAAAGCCATACACCGGCACCTCGATCACGCTCTCCTTCACGTTCAAACCCGCGATGGCCGCGCCGCCGCCCGCGCCCGCCTGCACGCCCGCCGCGCCGAGGTGAAACGTCTGCCCGAGCGGATGCAGCACGTAGCCCTGCAGGTCCGTGTTCGCCGGCAGCCAGATCGTCAGCGGCGCGAATTTTTCATAAACCGGCAGCAGCTCGCGCGATTTGTCCGCGCCCTTGCCCATGCCCTTCAACGCATCATCCGCGTCGCGCAGCGTGAGATTCGGCAGCGCCGCCACGCGCATCGACATCGGCAGATCGCTTTCGTCGGGATTCGCGCGATACGCACGCACGCTGACGGGATACGCCTTGATCCGCACGACGCCGTCCGCAACGAGCAACTCGGGATCCTTGGTCGAAAGCGCGCCGTTGGTGGCGACATTGAAAACGTGTTTCCCCGGCCACAGCACATGGTCGCCCGGCTTGAGCACGGCGCGCGCAATCGGCAGGCGGTCGATGTACTTCCCGTCGTGAAAGCGCTCGAAGAACGGCTTGTCATCCAGCAGGACGTTGCGCGCCCAGCACACGACCTCGACCCCGACCTGCCGCATCTCGATGCCCGTCGGCGTCGAGACCGGATTGATGATCGGCTTGCGGCGTTCGAGCTTGTCCACCGTCGTGTCGGGTTGATTGAACGGCACCAGCCGCAGCTCGATCTCGAAACTGCCTTTCGG
>CAZUUP010000408.1:0-5684 GCA_964623105.1 uncultured Akkermansia sp. | reverse complement strand
GCGGCTCCACGTCGCGCCGTCGTCGGTCGAGCGAATCGCGCCCACGTCGATGTCCGCCGGGAGGTCGCCGCCACCCTTGTGACGCAGGTCGAAGACGGCGATGAGCGTGCCCTTGGGCGTGGTGGCGAGGCCGGGGATGCGGTAGGTGTGGACGCCGTCGTCGCCGGCCTTGCGGAGCGTGGTGCGGAAGACGCGCGGGTCGTTCGGGAGTTGCAGGGGCTGAGGTTGCTGCGCGGCGGGGAGGTCGGTGGGGGTGCCCCATTTCGCGGCGAGGTAGGCGGTTGCCGACTTTAAGTCTGCTTCGCTCAACGCGCGCGGATAGACGAGCACTTCGGCGACATCGCAGGCCAGGCCTTCTTGCGTCGCGACGTTCGCGCCGAGGATGAAACCACCGAGCGCATTGCCATTCTTGCCGAAGACGAACGTGTGCGTCTGCCAGCCGCCGTCGGCTGCTGGCGCAGGAGTTTTTGCCGCTGATTGCCAAGCCTTGCCGCTCCACTTTACCGGCGTGCTGCCGACACGCGTGCTGCCATCGAAGAAGACTCCTTGGTTCGTCGCCGCCACACGCGCGAAGGCGACGACCGTGCGCTCACCCGCGAGCGTGCCCCACGAGCCGACCGCCTGCCACAGCGCGGCGGAGCCGTTGAAGCGCACGATGCTGCGCGGGCCGGTGGGCGTGCTGACGCGGACGACTTGCGGACGGCCCACGACGCGCGTGAGGTTTTGCGCCGCGCCGTTGGGGGCGGCGTTATTCCATGCGGAGACGTGCGGGCCGTCGGCCTTCAAGCCGCCATCGTGATACCAGGCGTGCGGGTTGGCGGGCGGTTCGGCGGAGAAGGCGACTACGTCGAACAAGGAGAGGATGCACAGGATGGGGAGTGATTTCATTAAGTGTGAAAGGGGCAATCTTGGGGGAATCTGCCTTCTCGAGTCTGCCGCTACACGCGCGCAGCCGCGCCCGGGAGCTGGTCATAGATCGCGATTGCTGGTGTAGGTGTTGGTGGAGTTGACTCCGACAAACACGCGCAGGAACTCGGCGTGCCCGTCCGCGAACACGGCGTTGAAACGGGTGTCGTTGACCGGCGTGTGCCAGAAGAGTTGGGCAACCGGCAGCACGTAGCCCACCGGCGGAGGCCATACGGGTTGCCAGATGCCGTGATCGGCGTTGACCAGCATCCGTTCGGGACTGCGGATATCGCTCATGCGCACGCTGTTGAGGTTCGCGTCCTTGGTGAGGTAATTGATGGTCGGATTGACGCCGACCCCGGCGTTCGGCGAGTAGGAGCTGCCGTATTGGTCATACCAAGGTGAGGTCGCGCCCGATGCCGGCTTGCGGTCGCTTGGACATTGGGCCAGCGGCATTTCATCGTTCGGCCCAAATCTGGCGACGTAGGGGTTCACATGGCGGCGGTCCGCGCCGAACTGAGTATAGAGGCCGAAGTTGCCGACCTTGCCCCACCACCAGTATTGGCTATTGACGGCCGCGCCGCCCGACCCCATCCCGGTTGTCGGCGGATACTGCTCGTTAAAGTCCTCGGCATAGAGACGGGCGGCCAGGCCGAACTGCCGGAGATTGCTCAGGCATTTCGCTTGGTTGGCCTTTTGTTTCGTCCGGCCAAGGGCAGGCAGGAGCAGGCTGGCGAGAATTCCAATGATGGCGATGACGACGAGAAGTTCGATCAAGGTAAACGCCATCGTTGGCTCGGATTGGCGAAACCGGCAGGAACGGGTTTTCATATCGCTGGCGGGGTTTTGGGCAAGGTATCGCAGCAAAAGAAAGGTTCAAGAGGCGGATAACCGACGTGCGGTCGGCATTTGGCGGACGTTAACCAGCTCACAGGTCGCGTCGAGGGCGGATGAGAAGGACGAGGACGGCGGAGAGGATCGCGACGCTCGCGAAGACGCCGAAGATCAGGTTGAGCGGGACGTGCCGGTCGCGCAGCGCACCGAAGGCCACATCCGCAAAGCCGCCGCAACTGATGCTGACGAGGTTCATCACGCCGTAGCCGGTGGCGCGCAATTCGGGGCGCACAATCTGCGAGAGGATGGGCATGTTGTTGCAGTCGAAGGCGCCCCAGCCGAGGCCGAAGACCACGAGGAAGAAAACCGCCACGGCGAGGGTGCCGGCGTTGCCCACGCCGAAGAGCGCGGGCACCAGCAGGCACATGCCCAGCGCGCTGGTATAGATGCGCCCGCGCTGGGTGCGGCCCATCCAGCGATCGGCAAGCCAGCCGCCGAGGATCGCGCCGGCGAGCGCGGCGAGGTTTACGTAGAGCGTGGCGGAGACTCCGGCCTTGCCCTGACCGATGCCGAACTGTTGCTTGAGAATCGCCGGCATCCAGTCTTTCACCACCCAACCGGCCATTGCGGGCAGGGTGAAGTAGAGCACCAGGAGGATGAACGAGCGGTTGGTGAGCAATTCGCGAAACGCAGCCAGCGGGGCGGTTCGCGGGATGGCCATGGACTCGGCACGCACGGGGGCATTGCGCAACAGGAAGAGAAGGGGGACCGCGTAGATCACGCCCGTCAGGCCCGCCGCAGAGAATGCCCAGCGCCAGCCGAGCGACGGATGGTCCGCCGCGTAGCCGCTGAAGCCGCCGACCATGATGCCCACGTAAATGGCCATCTGGTGAATGCCCACGGCGCGCGAGCGGGTTTGGTCGGTGTGATAATTGGCAATCAACGCCAGCGCCGCCGGGATGTAGCACGCCTCGCTGATGCCCATGAGCGCGCGCGTGACGAGCAGTTGATCGAACGTGTGAACGTGCCCCGTCGCCCACGTCACCGCCGACCAGACCAGCAGGCTGCCGCCGATCACGAACCGCGCGCCAAAGCGGTCCGCGAGGAAGCCGCCGACCGGGCTGAGAATCGCATACACCCACTTGAACACCGCGGGCAGCAGGCCCCAGTTCGCCTCGGAGCCGATCGTGGGAACGTCCGCCATCAGCGAGAATTTCATCGCCGCGAGCAGTTGGCGGTCGAGGTAGTTGAGCAGTGCCACCGGCCAGAGCAGGGCGACGAGGAACCAGGCGTAACGGGCGAGGGGAGCTGGATTTGGCGCGGGGTTCATCGTGGTATCTGGCGGGGAGTCGAACATTCGGCCGGGGATTTGTCCCGCCGGAAAATGAGCGGCGAATCCAGCCGGATGCGCAAGCAATCCGAACTTGGAATTCCATTACTTGGAACCAAGGGAGCTGGCCATGGTGAAGATGGGGAGGAGCAGGCCAAGGGCGAGGAAGCCAATTCCGGCGGCAACGACGCAGAGGATGAGCGGTTCGATGAGGCGCACGGCCTGGTCCACCGAGCGGTTGGTGCGGCGCTCGACGGTGTCGGAGATTTGCACGAGGACCTTGTCGAGTTTGTTGGATTCCTCCGCGACAGCGATCATGGCGAGGATCTGGTCGGGGAAGAAATTGCCCTTGGCGAGGGGTTCGGAGAGGCGTTTGCCGTCGCGCACGGATTCGGTGCATTCGGCGATGCGCTCGGCGAGGATGGTCGAGCCGGTGGCGTTTTGGGCGATCTTGAGGGCGGAAAGGAGGGGGACGCCGTTGGCGAGCATGGTGCCAAGGATGCGGCAGAAGCGGGTGATGGCCAGCAGGCGGAGCGCTTCGCCCACCACGGGGATTTTGAGCTGCCACGCCTCCAGTTTCCGCCGCGCGGCCTCCGTTTGCAGATTCACCCAGAGGTAGAACCCCGCGCCAGCACCGCCGAGCAGGAGCAGCCACCAGTAGCCGCGGACGAGCTTGCTGGCGCCGAAGAGGATTTCCGTGGGCAGGGGTTTCTTGGCGGCGGCGAGCAGCGGCTCGAAGCGGGGTACAAAGAAAACGAGGGCGCCGATCATCACAAGTGTGCCAAGGATGGAGAGGAGCGCGGGGTAGATCAGCGCGCCCATGACCTTGCTGCGGAGTTCCTCGAAGCGTTCGAGGAAGCCGGACAGGTTGCGGAGCACCTCCTCGAGGAAGGCGGCCCGTTCGCCGGCCTGAATCATTGCGATGTGCAGAGTGGGGAAGATTTCGGGGTAGGGGCGGAGGGCGTCGGTGAGCGTCCGGCCCTGGGAGACGGAGGTGCGGATCTCCTTGAGCAATTCGCGGAGGGCGGGGGCGGGAGTCGAGCGAATGAGGGAATCCAGGGCGCGGAGCAGCGGTACGCCGGAGCCGAGCAGGTCGGCGAGCTGGCCATAGAGCACGCCGAGGTCGCGGGTGCGGACCTTGCGCCGCGCGGGCCGGGATTCGCCGGATTCGCCACCCTGCACGGTGACGGGGAAGAGGTGACGGTCCTCCAAGACGCGCATGGCTGCGGCTTCGCTCTCGGCTTCGAGCGCGCCAGAGACGCGCTCCCCGGCCTCGGTCATCGCGGTGTAGGTGAAGCGGGTCATGCGAAGGGAGACAACCACGACGGGACACGAATGGACACAAGTGAAGACCACGCGGGGGCCGTGGATCGTGGGCGCGCGGCTTGGAGTGCGGCGAGTTCTCGCCGCTTTTCGCAGGCGACTCGTCGCCGTCGGACGCCGGGAAACTCGTTGCGACCAGCCGGTAACCCGCTGGCGCAAACAAGGAAAGGCCCGGTGCAAGCCGGAGGACTCGGAACCATGACGGCGACAAGTCGCCTGCGGAAAGCGGGGACAAGTCCCCGCACTCCATAGTGCTCCCCAGCCTCGGTCATCGCGGTGTAGGTGAAGCGGGTCATGTTTCAGCCCAAGCCTCGGTTTTCATCGGTGGCGGTAATTCACAAGGCCGTACACAGCACGACTTCATCCGGCGTGGTGACGCCTTGGCGGACCTTGTCCCAGCCGTCTTCGCGGAGGAGGCGGAGGCCGCTTTGGCGGGCGACGGCGACGATCTGGGGGGAGGGTGCGCGCTCGATGATTTTCTCGGCGATGGCATCGTTCATGACCATGAGTTCGTAGAGCCCGCTGCGGCCGCGGTAGCCGGTGTTGCGGCAGTTCGGGCAGCCGGTGCCGCGCCAGAGCCGGGCTCCGGGCGCGAGATGGAGGTCGCGGGGCAGGTGGGCGCGGTCGGGCTCGTAGTCGGTCCGGCACTTGGGGCAGATGCGGCGGACGAGGCGTTGGGCCATGGAGCCAATGAGGGTGCTGCTGACGAGGAACGGTTCGACGCCCATGTCGATGAGGCGCATGGGGGCGGAGGCGGCGTCGTTGGTGTGGAGGGTGGAGAGCACGAGGTGGCCGGTGAGCGCGGCCTGGGTGGCGGCGCGGGCGGTCTCGAGGTCGCGGATTTCGCCGATCATCACGACATCGGGGTCATGGCGGAGGATGGCGCGGAGCCCTTTCTCGAAGGTCATGCCGACGGCGGAGTGGACCGGGATCTGGTTGACGCCGGCGAGGTGGTATTCGACGGGGTCCTCGACGGTGAGGACTTTCAGCCCGGGGCCGACGATGGCGTTGAGGGCGGCGTAGAGGGTGGTCGTCTTGCCCGCGCCGGTGGGGCCGGTGACAAGGAAGATGCCGTGGGGCCGGTCGATCAGACCCTTGAAAAGGCCGAACGTGTGTTCGTCCATGCCGAGCTGGGGCAGGGTGAAAAGGACGTTGGCCTTGTCGAGCAGACGCATGACGACGCCCTCACCGAAGAGCATCGGGATGACGCTGACCCGGACGTCGATCTGGCGGCCGCCGACGTTGAACTTGATGCGGCCGTCCTGCGGGATGCGGCGCTCGGCGATGTTGA
>CAZUUP010000407.1:0-5772 GCA_964623105.1 uncultured Akkermansia sp. | reverse complement strand
GACGGCGACCAGTCGCCTGCGCAAAAGCGGTGACAAGTCACCGCACTCCAAAACCTCCGCTCCGCGACGGCACGGCCGCCGATCGCCCCATTCCCCCCTTTGAACGTTCCACGTTGAACGTTGAACGTTGGATGTTCCCGCTTTCCAGCCCCCAATCCGCCTCCGTCCTCATCATCGTCCTCTGGATCGCCTTCGGTCTCGTCAGCATCGCCCTCTACTTCGCCCACGCGATGCAACTCGAACACCGCGCCGGCGACAACCGCGTCGCCACCGCCGAAGCCCAGCAAGCCATCCTCGGCGCACTCCGCTACGTCACCTACGAACTCACCAACCTCCCCCAACCCGGCCAGCCTCCCGCCGCCGACACCCTCCAATCCGAAGCCATCGACATCGGCCCCGCCCAATACTGGCTCCTCGGCCGCACCAACCGCAGCGCCGGCGGCGCCACCTCGTCAACCTCCGCCACCGCGCCCACCTTCGGCCTCATCGACGAAGCCTCGAAACTCAACCTCAACACCGCCACGCAAGCCATGCTCGAAGCCCTCCCGCGCATGACCCCCGAACTCGCCGCCGCCATCATCGACTGGCGCGACACCAACAGCGAAGTCACCCCCGGCGGCGCCGAAGACGAAACCTACCAACGCAAAAACCCCGCCTACCGCTGCAAAAACGCCCCTTTCGAATCCGTCGATGAACTCCGCCTCGTCAACGGTGCCACCCTCGAAATCCTCTACGGCGAAGACACCAATCGAAACGGCATCCTCGACGACCACGAAAACGACGGCACCGCCTCGCTCCCCGACGACAACCGCGACGGCCGCCTCGACCCCGGCATCACCGAACACCTCACCGTCTGGAGCCGCGAACCCAACACCCGCACCAACGGCGAACCCCGCATCGTCCTCGCCACCGCCGGCCAGCGCGCGCTCCCGCCGCTCCTTCTCGAAAAATTCGGAGCCGAACGCAGCAACGCCATCCTCCGCCGCATCGGGGCCGACTGGAACTTCACCAGCACCCTCCAGTTCTTCGCCCGCAGCGGACTCACCGCCGACGAGTTCGCGCAAATCGCCTCCGACATCACCACCACCAACAGCACCTTCATCACGGGCCGTGTGAATGTGAACACCGCCTCCGAAGCCGTCCTCACCTGCATCCCAGGCATCGGCAAAGACAAGGCCGCGTCCCTTGTTTCCTTCCGCCAGTCCAATCCCTCCAAGCTCACCTCCATCGCCTGGGTCACCGAAGTTCTCGATCCCGCCGACATCGCGCAGGCCGGCCCCTTTCTCACCGCCGAGTCCTATCAGTTCACCGCCGACATCGCCGCCGTCGGCCACTACGGCCGTGGCTACCAGCGCGTCCGCTTCGTCCTCGATACCACCGAATTGACCGATCAAGGCGCGCCGAAAATTCTCTACCGTCAGGACCTCACCCATCTCGGCTGGGTGCTCGGCAAAGAAGTCCGCCAAAATCTCCTCGCCGCACTGGA
Organism: uncultured Akkermansia sp.; assembly: GCA_964623105.1. Lineage (GTDB taxonomy): Bacteria > Verrucomicrobiota > Verrucomicrobiia > Limisphaerales > BJHT01 > BJHT01. Next base: position 4,286 of record CAZUUP010000407.1, on the reverse strand, counting down.
GTCACGATGATCCCCCTCCGCAAAAACCAACCGCCCAACGTCCTCCTCGGCCTCGCGCTCGACGGCAGCCGCCTCACCGGCGCGATCGTTCGCCGCGTCAACGGCGGCGCGGAAGTGCAGCAGAATTTTTCCGCCGTCCTCACCCTCGACCCGCTCAACAACGAGCCCGAACTGGTCGGCCAGGAAATCCGCAACCACCTCGACGCCGCCGAAATCCGCGAACGCCGCTGCGTCCTCTGTCTCCCGCTCAACTGGGCGCTGACCCTCACGACACCCCTGCCAGCATTGCCTGAAACCGATCTCGCCGATCTCCTCCAGCTCGAGGCGGAACGCGGCTTCGCCTATCCGCCCGACCAGCTCATCATCGCCACCTCGCGCTTCACCGCCGCCGACGGCGAACGCCACGCCACGCTCGTCGCCATTCCCCGCGATCACCTCATCCGTCTCGAAAAAGTCCTCGTCGCTGCGCGGCTCACCGTCGTCTCCTTTTCGCTCGGCCTCCCCGCGATTCAGCCAGCCGGCGGCGAAAAATCCGCGGGCATCCTCGCCTTCACCGTCGGCGAAAATGGCGTCGCCATGCAGCTCACCACCGGCGGCGGCGTCGCCGTCCTGCGCGCGCTCGAAGGCGCGTTCGACACCGAGGGCGGCGAGCGCCGGCTCCAGACCGCGATGATCGCCCGCGAACTGCGCATCACGCTCGGCCAGTTGTCCCCCGGCATTCGCGCCGGCCTGACCCGCCTCCGCGTCTTCGGCCAGGGCGACCCCGCCCGCCAGCTCGCCGCCGAACTCGCGCCCCGCGTCGAATCCCTCGGCCTGCAACTCGAGACCGTCACCCAGTTCGCCGCCGAGCACGCGCCGCTCCCCCTCGCCGCCAATCCGCCCATCTCCCCCGCCGTCGCCCTCGCCGCGCGCCACCTCGCCGGCCAGGCCACGGGCTTCGAATTTCTCCCGCCCAAGGTCAGCGCGTGGCAGCAGTTCACCGCCCGCTATTCCTCGAAAAAGCTGCTCTACGCCGGCCTCGCTGCGGGCTTCGTCCTGCTCGTCGTCGCCGGATTGTTCACCTGGCAACAATGGCACCTCAGCCAGTTGCGCGACCGCTGGGCCGGCATGTCCGCCAAGGTCACCGAGATCGAAAATCTCCAGACCCAGATCAAACGCTTCCGCCCGTGGTTCGATGACTCCTACGGCACCCTCAGCATCCTCCGCCGCGTCACCGAGGCCTTTCCCGAGGACGGCTCCGTCTCCGCCAAGAGCATCGAAATCCGCGACCTCTCCGTCGTCACCTGCTCCGGCACCGCGCGCGACAACACCGCCCTCCTCAAAACCCTCGACCGCCTCCGCGCCACCCGCGAAATCGGCGAAGTGAAAGTGGACCAGATCCGCGGCAAATCCCCCCTGCAATTCACCTTCAACTTCCGTTGGGGCAAAGGAGGCAGCCATGACCGCTAACAAGCCTCTCGCATCCGCACCGGTGGCCGGTTTTGGTTCGCCAACCCGAGCACCGAGGGCACAAGGAAATCGCCCAGCACTTCCCTGCTGGATGGACCTGCGCCGCCCTTTCCCCCTCTCATTAGCACCCGGCTTCAGCCGGGTGTTCGCGCCCGCCCAACCGCGAAACAGTTTCAACGGTTTCTCGTCCACCACGCCCGAAGCCGCTACTGCGGCGTATCCGTTCAGCCCCAACGGGGCGGCTCCATACCAGCCCAGGGCAAAGCGCAGCGTCGCCCTGGGTTCACTGACCCATGGGAACTTAGCCCTGAAGGGGCGTACCACCGGCGTCGGTGGGCACTCGGAGCCGTCCCGCCGTTTTGTCCGACCAGTGCCTAGCCTGCGCCGCCCTTTCCCCCTCTCATTAGCATCCGGCTTCAGCCGGGTGTTCGCGCCCGCCCAACCGCGAAACCGTTTCAACGGTTTCTCGTCCACTGGCGGGACAACCGCCCCAAGCCTGGTGAACCATGACCGCTAACAACCGCCAGCAACTCCTCACCGTCGTCGCCCTCGCCGCGCTCGCCCTGCTCGTCGGCGACCGCTTTATTCTCACGCCGCTCGTCAAGAGCTGGAACGACCGCGCCGCCCGCATCATCGAACTCCGTAAAAACGTAAACAAAGGCGCACAAATCCTCGACCGCGAACAAACCGTCCGCACCCGCTGGAAGGAAATGCGCACGAACACGCTCGCCAGCGACAACTCGGAGGCCGAGGATCAGGTCTTCAAAGCCTTTGACCGCTGGGCACAGGAGAGCCGCATCAGCATCAGCTCCCTCAAGCCGCAATGGAAACACAACTCCGAGGACTACCTGACCCTTGAATGCCGAGTCGATGCCGCTGGCAACCTCGCCGCCCTCGCCCGCTTCCTCTACAACGTCGAACGCGACGCCCTCGCCCTCAAAGTCGATGTCGTCGAAATCACCGCGCGCGACAACAACGGCAGCCAACTCGCCCTCGGCCTGCTCGTCAGCGGTCTGGCCCTCACGCAAAAGGAAAAGTGACGCCCATGCAATATTGCCGCTCACTCTTCACCACGCTCGCGAGGGTCCTCGCCGTCGCCGCGTTACTCGTCAATCCGCGCACCCGCGCCGCCGATGCGCCGCCCCCTCTCACCGCCCCGGCCAACCCCGCCACTTCCACCAACGCGACTCCCGCCACCAAAGCCATCGCCGCTGATTTGAAAGCGGTGCCGACCACGAACTCCCTCCCGCTCCCCGCCAAGGACGAGCGGGGCGAAAGCCGTAGCGAGATTTTGCCCCACCCAAGTTCGCGCCCAGATCCCCAGAACCCTCCTCCGGGAGGAGCGCCGAGCATTGCTCGGCCCGATCCAGTCGGCCCACCCTCTGGCCGAGCAATGCTCGGCGCTCCGATCAATGCCGACGGAGATCCACAACCATCCACCAACGCCCCACCCACCGGGGTTGGCCATGCTGTGACCAACCCCATCGCACCGCCCGTCATTCTCCCCTCCGCGCCCCCGCCCGCCACCGGACGTTCCGCCGCCACAGCGTTGCGCGAAACGAAATCCCCCGCGCCCCGCATCGATTTCTCCACCTTCAAAATCCTCACCGAACGCAACATCTTCGACCCCAACCGCTCCAGCCGCGGCAGCCGCTACAGCGCCCCATCGAGCGACACCCCGCCGCCCTCGCGCCCGCCGGCCCCGACCATCGTCGAAACCTTCACCCTCGTCGGCACCCTCGCTTACGGTGACAACCAAATGGCCTTCATCGACGGCCCCTCGTCCCAATACAAAAAGGCGCTTCGCCTCAACGACACCATCGCCGGCCTCAAGCTGAAATCCGTCGCCGCCAACGCGGCCGCCTTCGACAACGACGGCAAAGAAATCTCCCTCCGCATCGGCCACCAACTCCGCCGCGAAGACCGCCGCGAATGGCAGGTCAACACCCAGCCCACCACCTACGCCTCCGCACCCCTCGCGCCCAGCGGCATCACCAACACTTCGTCCACCTCAACCACCAACTCAGCCTCCGCCAACACCACTTCCGCCTCCGCCTCCGGTGCTGCTCCCGTCGTCACCAAACCCGAACCCGCCCCCAGCGCCGCCGAAGCCGAAGTCCTCCGCCGCCTCCTCGAAAAACGCCGCAAGGAGGAAGAGAAATGAACGCCCGCATTGCTCAAACGCCCACATCCGCCGACGTGAAGCGAATCCGCGCACAGCAACGATGCAGCACGTGGCCATCCCGCTCGGCAGACCGTGCAATGGACATTGGCAGCGGAACTTTGGGCAAAGGAATGGAGGCAAAGGAATGAAGACAAAAAAATTCCGCGTCCCCATTCCTTTGCCCCCATTCCTTTGCCAATTCAGTTTCGGGGTATCGTCAAGGCACCACTTGACAAGTCACGACTTGACAAGTCCCGCCTTGAGTTCGATCCCGAACCGGACTCCCGCAGATTCAAGGCGGCCACAGATTTCTGCTCTGAGTTTTCCCATCTGTGGCCTCCCTGAATCTGCGGGACATTTCTTCCCCTTGGAAACGGCAGTTGAGGCGAACCACGAAAGACACGAAAGACACGAAAACAAAGGGCCAAATCGCGGTTGGGCGGGACCGAATTACCTCAGCCGCCCGATGACACCTTCCATTTCCGCAGGTTCTTCTTTCGTGTCTTTCGTGTTTTTCGTGGTTCCTACTGCTTTTTCTAAGTTCACCCATTTCGCTCCCGGCATTTTTTCAGGCGTGCCCGCCCCATCCACCCAGCCCTCCGCCTCCTCACGTCGGCGGCTACGCCATTCAAGGCTCCAATGCGCGTCCGCCTCGGACCTCCCTCTCCCCTCA